>CAXSEW010000001.1:0-55990 GCA_964236185.1 uncultured Nakamurella sp.
CCCGGGGCGTCCCTGGCAGCAATCAGACGGTTTCAATCCGCCTTCGCCCGGTGAGTGCGGGTATCAGTACACCAAGGTTCAAGCAACCCCAATTACGGGCACCGAGACAATAACCTGGAACGTTAGCTGGATCGGTTCAGGCGGGTCTGGCGGCGCATTTCCTGGCCTATCATCTTCAGCCTCTTCCCAATTCATTGTCGAGCAAATCGAGATCGTGACGGAGCCGCGCCGATGAAAATAGCTGATCGTAAGAACGAGCGTGGAGTTGACGTCACGGTGTCGCCGCCACGAATGAACGGCGCGACGAGTATGCCGACGCCGGCGGCTCCGAAGCCTCTTCGTATGCGGCAGTCCAGGCATGGGCTGACCGCGCTGGGTGTTGTGCTGATCGTCGGCCTGGGTGTGCTCGGCGGGGAGGCCTACCACTCCGCGGGCGCAAAGACGCCGGTGGTCATGGTGGTCCAGGCGGTGCCCAAAGGCCATGTGGTGACTCGCGACGATCTGGCGACGGTCGACGTTGCCGGCGCCGTGGTTGCGGTCGCCGGTGATCACATCGAGTCGGTTGTGGGGGAGACGGCGACGGTGGACCTGCTACCCGACATGTTGTTGCAGCGGTCGATGGTCAGCGCGGGACCGGTTCTGGGTGCAGACACCGCGCAGGTCGGTGTGCTGGTCACCGGTGGACAGATCCCGGCGGACGGGTTGGTCCCGGGCGACACGGTCGAGGTCTTGGCGCTGCCGGCGAAGGAAACCGTCGCGGGTGCGGCGCCGGCCACGGCCACGGTGCTGGTGGCGAAGGCGACGGTGTTCTCGAGTCGGGAAGACCCGTCGTCGGTGGCGGGCACGCTGGTCACTTTGTCCGTGCCGTCGTCGACGGCTGCGGCGATCGCCAGCGCGTCGGGTAACGGGCTGGTCGCGCTGGTCAAGGTGGCGCCGTGATCGTCGGGGTGTGCTCGGACAAGGGGTCGCCGGGCGCGACCACCTTGGCGGTGGCGTTGGGGCTGGTGTGGCCTGGCGACCGCGCTGTTGTCGAATGCGATCCGTCCGGCGGAGCCCTGACTTTTCGCATGCGGCATGGCTTGTCGGGCGAAATGCTCTACCCGGAACCGACGATCGCGTCGATGGCCGCAGTCGTCCGGATGGGGATCTCTGGTGACGGGATCCGACGGTTCTGCCAGCCCACCTCGCTCGGCGTCCCCGTGATCCCAGGGCCGCTCACCGCGCAGAAGTGGGTGCCGGTACGTGGCCTGTGGCCGCAGATCGCTCAGGAGCTGCAGGGTTGGTCCGGCACTGCCATCGCCGATCTGGGCAGGATGCAGCCCGGTAACGCGGCCCTGCCGATCGCTCAGGCCGCGACTGCGGTGCTGCTGGTCGGCCGCGCCGACACCGAGGGGTTGTACGGGCTGCGGGAACGTGCGGCGTCGCTGGCGCACGTCCTGGGCGATCCGAACCGCGACCGGCCCTCGGTCGCGGTCGTCGTGACCGGTCCGCCCAGCAGCCGTCATCAAGCGACGAAAGCGGTCAAGGAGATGTTGGCCTCGGCTGGGTCGCCGGTGCCGGTGGCGGGGTTCTTCGCCCACGACCCAGCCGGCGCCGCTCGATTCTGGGCGGGCGAGGTGACCAAGAAGGTCGCCAAGTCGGAGCTGATTCAGTCGGCGCAGGCTCTGACCGAAACGGTCTTCGGATGGTGGCCGGAATTAGCGCCGGCCGAACCAGACTCGGGCGATCCGGAGCTGGACCTGCCGGTTGGGGCCGGCGTGACCGGCGCCGCGGCGACGGCGGATGAGGGGATGCACCGGTGAGCGAGGACCTGCTCGACTATGTGCTGATCAAGACGCTGCAGATGCAGGTCGCCGATGAGATGACCGACCGCAAGCAGCGGCGTGAGGCGGCCGGCGAGCGTGAGCTGTTCCGCGCCGACGAGCGTCAGATGGCCCGCAGCCTGATCCACGCGGCCGTCTCACGCCACATGCAACGCATGATGTCCAACGGCGTCGACCTGCCCGACGCGTCCTACGACGAACGCCTGATCCAGGCCATCTACGAGGCGATGTACGAGGCGGGCCCGATCTCCGGCCTGTTGAACAACGACCTCATCGAGAACATCAACATCAACGGCTGCGACGAGGTGTGGGTCACATACGCCGATGAACGTCGCAAGGTGCGGGTCAGCCCAGTCACCGCGAATGACGAGGATCTGATCGCTCTGGTGCAGACGTTGGCCTCCTACGGCGGTCTGAACGCGCGGCCGTTTTCTCGAGCGCACCCGCAACTGGACATCCGGCTGCCGGATGGCTCCCGTCTGTCAGCGGTGATGAACGCCAGCGAACGGCCGGCGGTGTCGATCCGCCGTAACCGCTACCCGCAGATGACGTTGCCCGAGCTGGTGCGCCTGGGCACCGTCGACGAGCAGCTGGCCGCGTTCCTGAAGGCCGCGGTGCTGGCCCGGTGCAACATCGTGGTCGCCGGCGCCACCGACGCCGGAAAAACGACCGGACTCCGAGCTTTGATCAACTGTGTGCCCGCCGGCGAAAGGATCTTGACGGTCGAGCGGGCCCTGGAGTTGGGCCTGCGTCGCTTTCCGGAGCTGCACCCGGACGTGGTCGAGTTCGAGGAGATCCTCCCGGACTCCGACGGCCGCGGCGGCATCTCGATGCGCGAGCTGGTCATCCGAACCCGACGCATGGACCCCAGCCGCGTCATCTTCGGCGAGGTCCTGGGCCCGGAGTCGATGGAGATGCTCAACGCGATGAGCCAGGGCAACAACGGGTGTCTGTCGACCATTCACGCCCGGTCGGCGGTGGATGTGTTCTCCCGGCTGGCGACCTACAACGCCCAGTACGAAGGGCTGCCGTTCGAGGTCACCCACGCCCTGATCTCGAGCGCGATCGACTTCGTGGTGTTTATCGAGAAGAACCGCAAGTTCGGCGGCCGCCGCTGCGTCACCACGGTGTACGAGGTGTCGGGATTTGCCGAGGGGCGAGTCTCGGGTGGTTCGATCTTCGCTTCCTCGTCGGTGGACGGCCGGGCGGTGCGCACCAAGACGAGCATCACCGAGGCGCGACGGCTGGAACTGGAGGACGTCGGCTATAACGACTCCGCTGCGGCCTGGGCCCTCCTCGACGACGACGCCGCCTGGAACCTCAAGGGCTGAGAGGAGACATTGATGGTGCTACCCGATCTGAATTTCCTGCTGGCCGTGCTGTGGGCGGGTCTGCTGGGCGGCGCCGTGGTGATGGTCGTCGTGGGCATCCGCGGCGTCACTGTCATCCCGGGAAAACCGCCGACCCGGCTGCAACTGTGGGCTCGGTCCCTCCGCCAGCCGCTCGTCAGTATTCGTGTGGCCGTCGCGGTCGGGGTGTTCGCCGCGATGCTGTTGTTCACCCGCTGGCCGGTCGCCGCGGCGGCGCTGGCCGGTCTGGTGTTGTTCTGGCCGGCGCTGTTCGGCGGGGCCCGGGCGGAGCAGATGCAGACGGCTCGCCTGGAAGCGCTCGTTGTTTGGACAGAAGCGTTACGCGACACCATGGCCGCGCACGCCAGCCTGGAACAGGCGATCCCAGCAACCGTGGCGAACTCATCTCCGCTGCTGCGGCCCGCCCTGCTGCAACTGCAGGGACAGCTCTCGGCTCGGGTGCCGATGGAAACCGCGCTGCTCCGGCTGGCAGCAACTCTGTCCGACAACTCGGCCGACCGGATTATCGGTCCGTTGATCTTGAACAGCCAACGTCGCGGCGACAAACTCGGTGACGCCCTGAACATGCTGTCGGTGACGGCCCGCGAAGAACTCGACCTGCGCCGCAAGGTCACCGCCGGCCGCGCCGAGATCCGCCGGGGTTTCCGAATTCTGGTCATCATCACGCTGGGCTTCGGGGGGTACTTCGCGCTGTTCGGCGGCGACTACATGAAGCCCTACAACACCGCTGGCGGCCAGGTGGCCTTGGCAGTGGTGTGCGCGCTGTTCGTGGTCGGGTTCGCTTGGATGCGCAAGCTGGCCGGCGGGACTCCTCGAGAACCCTTGTTGGCCCGCCCCGGGGCGGCATTGGATGCCGAAGAGCTGCGGCTGGTGGCGATGCTGACCGACACCGCCCGCGCCCAGCCGGTGCGGATGGTCAACCCACCGATCACGACCACAAACGGTGGGGGTCGGCGATGATCGAGCTGGCCTTGATCGGCGCCGGCATCGGCGCGGTGGTGTTCTGGATGGTGCTGCGCCTGGTTCCGCGTAGGGACTCCCCGCTGGTGCAACTGGCAAAGCTGGACGCGATGTTTGCCAGCGGCGACTCTTGGATGCGCATCCAGCCGCAACGAACCGCCGAGCACGTCGGCGGCCGGGAAGGCGCAGAGACCAAGCTCGGCGGCTGGGTGACCGTCCTGATGACCAAACGCGGCTACTCCTACACCAGCCTGCGCCAGGACCTGGCCCTGACCGGCAAGACGTTCGAGGCCACGATGGGCCGCAAGGTCGTCGGGTTCGCCGTCGGGTTCATCCTGTCGTTGGTCGCCGTCGTGGCGGTGACCGTGTTCGGTGGGGTGCACCTGCCCCCCGGTGCCCCGGTGATCGCCGCGTTCGGAGCCGGTATCGGCTTCTTCTTCCTCCCCGACCTCGATGCCCGCTCAACGGCCGCGAAACGCCGCGCAGACTTCGAGGACGCCTTCGGCGCCTACCAATCGTGGGTGGCGCTGGACATGGCCGGCTCGGCCGCTCCGGAAGAGGCGCTGCCCTCGGCGGCTCAAGTCGGCAGCGGATGGCCGATGGCGCTGCTCCGCGACACCCTGTACCGGGCCCGGCTGGCCAAGCGCAGCGAATGGGATGCCTTCGCCGAACTCGGCATCCGAATCGGTGTCGACGACCTCCGGGATCTCGGTCAACTGGTCAAGCTCGTGGCTCAGGACGGGGCCAAGGTGCGCGAGACACTGACCGCCCGGTCGACCACGATGCGCCGCCGGCAGTTGGCGGTCGAGCAGGGTGTCGCGGGGGAGCGGGACCAGTCGATGCGGCTGGCTCAGATCGTGGTCGGGATGGGCTTCATTGTCTTCTTGGGCTACCCGGCCGTCGCGGCCATCGCAGGGCTTTGAGAGGAGGTGAGATCACCGGCCACATCCCATTGACCAACAGCGGATGCTCGAACGCCAAGGGGCGAGCGGGTGGATCAGTCGTCACCGGAAGCAACCGTTGCTCCGGCGCAAAGCAGCAGGGAAAGGAACTCTCATGACCAAGCTCCCCACCGAGGTCCAGTTCCTCTGGGCCTGGTACCAGGTGCAGGCACGCAAGATCCGCGAGGACAACGACCGCGGCGAGATGATCAACACGGCCATCGTCGTGGGGATCCTCGCGGTCATCGGGATCACCGTCGGGGTCATCCTGATGACCAAGGCCAAGAGCGCGGCCAACAACATCAAGACCCAGTAATCAGGGTCGAGATGGTGAAAGCCATGGGTAGGTGGCGGGCGAGTGCGGTGCGCCGGTGGCGCACCGTCTCGTCCGCCGCCGACCGCGGTTACAACGTCATCGAAGCGGTCATCGTCGTGCCGCTCCTGATCGTGTTCACCCTGCTCGTGGTGCAGCTGGCGTTGCTCTGGCACGGCCGGCACGTCGCCGAGGCCGCCGCGCAGGCAGCGGCAAGATCGGCCGCCGGTTATCGCTCCACCGCCGAAGTCGGGCGCACCGACGGCGCCAATTACCTAGCCCAGGTCGCCCCTAACCTCCTGCAGTCGCCGAGCGTGCAGGTCGACCGTTCCGCCCGCACCGTGACCGTCACGGTCAAAGCCCGGGTCATAACTGTGGTCCCGTTCGCCGACTTCACCGTCAGCGAGGTGGCCGCCGCACCGGTCGAGGTGTTCACCAACTGATGAGGAAGAAGGGGCAGACCGATATGACGAGACCGTTCGTCGATGCGCTGCGCCGCGTGCCCCCGGCTGTGCGCCGCGTGGCCACGCGCCGGCCACGCGGCGATCGCGGGTCATCGATCGTCGAGCTGGCCATCGTCATGCCAGTCGTCATCGTGCTGATGTTCGTCATGGTCGCGTTGGGCCGGTACAGCCACAGCAAGATCGTGGTCGAGCAGGCCGCCTCGGCCGCTGCCCGCGCGGCGTCACTGACCAACAGCCCCGGAGCTGCCAGCCGCGCCGCGCAGGACGCCGTAGCGGCCACACTTTCCGGCGCCGGGCTGGCCTGCGCCCACGTCAGCGCCCCGGTCGACACGTCCACGTTCCGACCCGGCGGGGAGGTCTCGGTGACGGTCACCTGCACGGCGGACCTGTCTGAGCTGGCCCTGGCCGGCGTACCCGGTTCGTCGTCACTCACGTTCACCGCGGTAGCGCCACTCGAGCAGTTCCGAGCATTCGCCACCAGCCGATGACCATCCACCACCCACTCCGCTGGGTTCGATCCCGCATCCAGCGGATCCGCGCCTCCAGCGCCGACCGTGGATCAGCGGCCCTATGGCTGGCCTTCACCATGGTCGGGCTACTGGCGTTCGCCGGGCTGGTCCTCGACGGCGGCGTCGCCCTCGCGGCCCGCGGCCAGGCCGCCGACGTCGCACAACAGGCGGCCCGGGCCGGCGCGGACGCGTTATCCCCGACCGCGGTGTTCAGCGGCGGCGGAGCCGGCAACCTGGCCGCCCAGGAAGCGGCGGCCAACACCGCGGCGCATCGGGTGCTCGCGGCCGCCGGCGTCACCGGCGAAGTCGACGTCACCGCAAAGTTGGTGACGGTGACCGCGCATGCGTCCAAACCGACCGAAATTTTGTCGGCGATAGGTATCAACACCGTGTCTGGAACCGCGTCGGCGACAGCCGTCCCGCTGTTGGGCACGACTACGGCTGGAGGATGACGATGCGGTGGCTTCGGGCTCTGTTCGCGTTCCTAGTGTCGATCGCGCTTCTGGTCGGCATCCCAATACTTCTGCTCAAGGTCGTCGGCAACCCTTGGTCTGGCGTCCACGAAATGTTCACGGCCGGAAACATGACCGATCAGGGCGTCCTAGACGTCCTGGCTGTCATCGCGCTCGGCGCCGCCGCGGTTGTCTGGCTTCAGTTCACCGCAGCGTTCATCGCCGAATTCGCCTCCGTGCGCCGAGCGGTGAAGTACGGCCGACGCCCCGCCCGCCCTCGGCATCTGCCGCTGGTCTTGACCAGTCAAAGCCGGCTGGCGCATTCGCTGGTCACAGCGCTGCTCCTGATCGGGCCGGCGCTGTTCTCCGCTGTCGGACCGGGCGTGACCGCCGCGTTCGCGGCAGCGCCGGCGCCGGCCGCGACATCCTCGGCCACCGCCGGAGTTACTTCGCACGCCGCCGTTGACCACGGACACCCCGCGACCAGTACCCCCGTTGCAACCGCCGAGAAGACCCCGGCCAAGGCATCGACGACCCCGGTCACCGTGACCAGCAGCGGACCTCGAACCTGGTGGGACCTCGCCGAGCACTACCTGGGGGCCGGCGATCGCTGGCAGCAACTGTGGAACCTCAATCAAGGCCAGACCCAGCCCGACGGAACCGTGATGAGCAGCCCCAACGCCACGCTCCGGCCCGGCTGGACCGTTAGCGTGCCGGCAGCAGCTGCCGCCGCCCACGCGGCCGACCCCCCCGCCGCGCATGCGGCCCCACCGGCCGACCCCCCCGCCGCGCATGCGGCCCCACCGGCCCGCGTCGTCGTCCGCGCCGGCGACACCCTGTCCGAGATCGCCCAAGACGAACTCGGCGACGCCGATCTCTATCCGCAACTCGCTCAGGCCAACCACATCGCTGACCCCGACGATCTGGAGGTCGGGCAGACCCTCACCATTCCTGGCACGCTGATCGACCAGGCCGCCGACAGCCCCGGCAGCACCACAGCCGCCGGTGTGCGCGCGGTGCATGTCCAGCCCGGCGACACCCTGTCTGAGATCGCTCAGCGGGAAATGGGCAGCGCCGACCTCTACCACCAGCTCGCGGCCGCCAACCACATCACGGACCCGGATGACATCGACGCCGGGGCGGTCCTTGTCATCCCGACCCCGGCAACATCCACGGCAACCCCGACAGCGCACACGACGACCCCAACAACACACCCGGCCACCCCAACCGGGTACACCACTCCGCCGCGCACCATGAACCACAACCCCCCGCACCTCACACCAGCGCCCGGGCACTCGGCCACGCCCACCCACTCCTCCAGCACATCGAGCGCTGCCACCCCGACCAACGCAGCCGCCCCGCCCGGTGCGATTGGACAGAACACCAGGCAGCCACCGGCGCCCACCCGGCCGACCTCAGCGCCGCAGCACCCGACGACCGCTACCGCACAGCCCGCGGCAGCAGCCTCGGATTCCGCGTTCGCGGAGATCGTCGGCGGAATAGGCGGTGGACTAGGCGCGGTTCTTCTCGCCGGTATCGCGGTGGCCCGGCGTCGCAAGGGCCGCAAACGACCCACCGGCGAGGTTCCCCGCCCGGTGAGCCTGCCCGCGACCCGAGTTGAGCGGCACCTGCGTGAGCGTGCCGGCGGCGCCGACGTGGCTTGGATGGATACAGCCCTGCGGTCTGCAGCTGCCCTGTGTGCGGACCGCCCCGCCGACCAGTTGCCCGATGTCACCGCCGTCTGGCTGTCCAAGCAAGAACTGCAACTCCAGCTGGCCACAGCCGTCCCTGCGCCGGAACCGTTCATCGCCGAGGGCACCGATTGGGTACTCCCGACCGGTACTGAACTCTCGGATCGGACAGAAACGGCGTCCCCGTTCCCGGCGCTGGTAAGCCTCGGCGAGTCCGACGGCGAAACGTTCCTCGTCGACCTGGAACGGATCGGTGCCCTGACCGTCACCGGCGACAAGCAGCACACTGCTGACCTGTTGCGCCACATCGCCGTCGAATATGGTCATTCGCTGTGGTCGGACCACTTGCAGGTCTACCTGGTGGGCTGGGGTCAGTCGGTGGTCGCGCTGCGACCGGATCGCCTGTCCTACGCACCATCGATCAGCGACATCGTGACGATGCTGAAGGGCCGGCTGCGCGAAGTCCATGAAGTCCAGGCCGAAGGTGCCATCACAGTCCTGCAGTCACGCATCAGCGACCAGCACACCGTCGAAGATCCATGGACCCCGACGATCCTGCTGATCGACGCGCACGCCGCCGAGGACTTGGAGCCACTCGCAGAGGTCCTGCGCGGCCTGAGCGGCGCCGGGAGGTCGGCTGTGGCCGTCGTGACGCGAACAGAACAGGTCGTCGCCGGCAGTGCCACCGCCCACATCGAACCCGACGGCCAGCTGCAGCTGCCCGCAGTTCTGTCCAACCAGCTGCGTGTGCAAGCGGCCGGCCTGACCCAGGCCGCGCTCGACGAGCTGCTCGAGCTGTTCGCGGCAGCCGGCCAATTCTCCAAGCCGGGCCCGGTGTCTGACACCACCGAGACGTGGTCGTCGGACATGTCCGTCATGGGATCCCTACTCGCCCCATCCACGACAGCAGCCGTTGCCGACCCCGGCCATGTGGCCGAGCCACCGCCCGCGACAGCCGTGGCCGACGAGGACAGCACCGACAAGCAAACCGATGCCGACCGTGACGACGAGACAGCTGAGGTCGACCACGCCGGCCAGGTGGTGCCACTTCGTCCGGCGCTGGCCGAGGAGCAGCAGGTACTAGCCAAGGTTCTGTCCGATGACAGCGACCTCGACGCTGATGTCGACGAGTGGTGGATCAACGCCCCCGACGACGTCGACCCCGACGCCGACAAGACCTGGGTCCGCCGCCCCCGCATCGGCGTCCTGGGTACGCCCCTGGTCCTGACCCGCGGCAAGAAACCGGCCGACCGCATCAACCGGTTCACTGAAATGGCCGTGTACCTCGCCATCCACCGGGAGGTCGACGCGGACCAGTTCGCCGGCGATCTGTGGCCGACCGGGGACACACCTACCGGTGACAACCGCCGCTCCTACGTCTCGCGGGTCCGTTCCTGGATGGGCACCGATCCGCAGGACGGCCGCAACTACCTGCCAACGGCCCGACTCAAGCCGTACCGCCTGGAGCGGCTACTGGACATCGAGCTGTTCCGGCGCCTGCGCAAACGGGCCGACGCGTACCTCAACGCCGACAACCGCAACCGGGCCATGACCGACCTGTGCAGCGCGCTGGATCTGGTCCGCGGCCCGGTTCTGGAAAATCACCCACGCACCGGCTACGCCTGGTCGACGACCAACGACGAAGCCGACCTCAAAGACGCCAACCTGATGATGCTGGAAACGGCGCACCTGCTGGTCGACCTCGCGCTGGCCGACGGCGACATCGACTTGGCCCGCCAGGCCGCCGACGTCGGGTACCGCGTGGACCACAAGGCAGACATCCCGCTGGTCGACCACATGCGCATCGCACACCAGGTCGGCGACGACCAGAAGGCTCGCGGCTGGCTGGCGGCGCTGTTACAGGCCAACGAGATCGAACTGGCCGAGGACCTGCCCAACTACAAAACCTTCGAGGCGGTCAACGAGGTATTCCCCAACGGACTACCGACCGCCGCCAACAACTGACCCGAAGGCACTGGCCGGTCCGGTTCAGATTGGACAGAAACCGCGCGCGCCGGCGCTGCAAGGCAAAGACCCCGCGCGCCGAAATGACGACGTCTAGCACCCGACCAGCGAAATACCGTATTGCCATATTCACCCAGGAGGTGGAGACCGGAAACGATGCAGGTAGCCACGCGTCTCCCCTCTTCAGCGAAAGTCGGTCCTCGATGCACCCAGTCACCGCCCACTCGGCCGCTACCGGCGTCGTCAGCGAGATCGCAGCAGTACGACACCAACTGCTGGGGCCGGACGGCGGCGACCCGGCGCTCTCGCCGCCACTTGGCCCGGAGGACGACACCCTGGAGATGTGCGCCGCGGCGTACACGCTGCCAGACGGATTCCGAGAGAAGAACAACGCAGGGATCCCTCTGGCCTGGGCATGGCCCTCGTCGACCTTCGACATGACGCTGACCCGCCGCGAAGAGCTCCTCCAGGCCGCCGCGATGATCGCCGCCGCCATCGAACGGCTGGACCGGCAGGCCGCCGCCCGCGACAACACTGCCCGACGGCCACCGCTGCAAGTCGTCCCCGACCGAATTGGACAGAAACGGTGACCACTCGGTGCACGCTGCAGGTGCTCATCCCGGAGCCGATGTCGGGTCGGGTTCTCATCGCCTGGCACCGCCCGACCCGCAGCTGGACCTTGCCCGCCGGCGAACTGCTCGAGGGCGAGGACATGACGTCCGCGGCCCATCGGATCGTCACCGATGCCGTCTCTCTCGGCGTCCAGATCGGCTGGGTCGCCGATATTGCGGTTGATCCGGCCGGCGTGCGCGTCCTCATCCCAGGCCGCCACGTGACCGGCCGCCCAGCGGCTCGAGGTTCGTACACCAGGTGCGCCTGGGCCGACCGCGATCAACTACCGCAGCTGCTGCCGCCCTCTCAGATGCGTCAGATCCTCACGGCAACTCGACGGCCGTGGAGCTTCCAAGCCGACCATCATCAGGGATCGGAAACCGGCAATGCTTCTTAAGCAACCCATTCCAGCCCAATCCCCGTGGCGGCGTCTCGGCTGGGCGCTGATTCCCCTCGCTATCGCCGCCACAGTCACCTTCGGGCTCCTGTCCAAGTCGGTAGATCACCACACTCCTGCTGACACCCACATCACCGGAGTGGTGATCGCCAACGACGTCGACGTCTCATGTCCAATCGTCGACGGCATGGGTGCGGTGTTATCCGACGAAGGCGCCTGCGCGGCCGCGGTCGTCGAGGTCACCAGCTCCTCGGATCCGGTTCGTATCGCCGTCGGCTCCAACCGGACTGTCACCGACGGCAGCCCATGGGTCGATGGCGCCGCTTACACCGGCCGAGTGCCGTATCCCAACAGCTCGGCGTACTTCCAGTTCGGCGCAGGCCTGTGCTTCTGCGTGGCTCTGCTTCTGTTCGTCATCTTGATCACCAGTTCGTCCCGGCGCGGGTCCGGGCCATCGTCGCCGGCTCCTCGCCCGCTTGAGGAGCGGCCGTGAGTAGACGGACTCCACTCCAACGACTGAGCCGCGCCGGCCATGACTGCGACATGTCCAGGTGGATAGGGCAACCGAGCAACACCATGGTGGTCTGCGCCTCGCTGCGCTGCCGTCAACGGTGGGTACAGCGGCCAGCTGGATGGGTGCCGCTGCGCTGGTACCACCTCGCCGCACGCTGGCGCTACGGGCTGACACTGAGCAGTGCGGGCCCAATCCGCTAGCGCACCCAGTCAGGTCCGGCGTATCGCCCGGTGTACGTCATGACTGGCCAGCCACAGGTACTGCGGGTCCAGTCCGTCCCGTTCCTGCAGCTTGATCATCACGTGTGTCGAGGTCCAGCGGACGGCCCGTGCTGGTCGGAGCTCCTCGGTCCCGTCGAGCAATACCAGTCGCGCGATGACGGAGTAGGACGGTCCAGGCAGCTTCACCGGGATGTCCTTCGGGAGGTTTTCATTCATGAACCGATCCATGCGTTGCAGCCTATCGAACGCGTGTTCGAGCGCGCCGAGACTCAGAGATCGGCGAGCTCTGACATCAGGTCGTGAGGACCTGAGCCTTACTGCAAAGGTCGAGGGCGTGAGCAGCTGGGTCAGTGAAGGCGCCGGCGTCGCCTCAGAACCGTCAGCCGTTGATCCGCGTCCGGCATACGGTGCGCTCATGTGGCCGGACGTAGCTTCTCCCTGGTGAGCGGGGACAAAGACAGCGGCGGAGAACCTGACAACACGCCGCAGCACGCTGATGTGGATGATCATGCAGCTGAAGTGGGCAGGTGGCGGCAGCGGTCGATCCAGCGGAATCAGAAAGCCAAGCGACCGTTCTGGGTCGAGTTGCCCATCCTGGTGGTCGTAGCGTTCGCATTGACCTTCGTCATCCAGACCTTCGTGGCCAAGGTGTATTACGTGCCGTCCGGCTCGATGGAGAAGACCATCCATGGGGTTCCACGCGGGGGTGACCGCATCCTTGCCAGCAAGATCGTCTACGACTTCCGCGACCCGCGACAGGGAGATGTGGTGGTCTTCAAGGGGCCGGATACCTGGGCTGCTGAGGCGGATGTGCCGGGACCTAGCACCTGGTTCGGCAAGGCGTTGTCGGCTGTCGGTTCGGTCGTCGGGATTGCCCCGCCGAATGAGAAGGACTTCGTCAAACGCGTCATTGCCGTCGGCGGACAGACCGTCGCCTGCTGCGACGCCAAGGGCAACGTCACCGTCGATGGAAGACCATTGAACGAGCCGTACATCTACGAGCCGCTGCCGTTCGATCCGGGCGTGGCCGACTGTCAGGTCGGCGGGACCGACCCGGATCACTATGGATCCAGGCGCTGCTTCGCGCCCGTCAAAGTCCCTGCAGATCAACTGTGGGTGATGGGTGATCACCGAAGCGATTCCGATGACTCTTCCTTCAACTGCCTGCAGCTGAAACCGACGGCGGCACCGACCGCTTGCGGACGACCGATCCCCGTCTCCGACGTCATCGGCAAAGCGATCTTCATCGTGGCGCCAATCTCGCGGTGGCACACCATCGGCAACCCTGACATCGAACCGCAGGGGTGACCCCGCCACTCGCCCCGAAGTAGGTGAGGGATGCCCGCACCTCACGTCCGCAGACCTCGACGGTTCGGCGGCGATTCCATCCGGCTGTGTCGACACGTTTGGACGCGGACTGAAGACGGGGACACGCGTTACGGACGCTCGCATCACTAACCAGCGTTTGCTTGCGTGTTGCTTTAGTCGACACGAGCGCTATGCGGGCGTGCTGAGGTCAAAGCCCGGCGCCGCGGCGGCGGCGGCCAACTGGTCGAGGGTGAGGACCGGGTCGCCGGTGTTCTGTAGTTGGTCGACTTGGATGCGGCTGCCGTCCGGGCGGTATACGAGCACGGTAAATGCGGCGAGGCCGGCCTGGCCTCCAGCCGTCGACGCGACCATGTCGGCGTTGCTTGTGAACACGCCCTGACCGCGGTCGATGATGGTCCCGCCCGCCTGAATGGTCCGCGTCCCGGAACGCCCGTCGCCGGTATCGAAACAGTCCCGCACGGCGGTCGGCGAGCGCATCACGCTGACCTGTAGAGAGCTCTGACCGTGAGCCGAGGTCAGTTCGGCGTCAGCTTGGGCGACCTTCACGACCAGGGTCGAACCCGGTACTACCTGACCACCCCCTCTGAACTGCAGGTCGTGTCCGGCGGCGGTATTCGGTGTGTTGTTGTCGATCGAGACACCCTGCGGTAGAGCGCCCCGGAAAACCGCGGCGAGCTGCCGTCCCTTCGCGGCGGAGTACCAGTTTGGGGTGGAACCGTCGGCCGACGTGCTGGACGTCGCTGATCTGGAAGCCGGCGGGTCGACTGCCGGTGAGTACGGCGGGCGAGCGGTGGGGGCTGCAGCCGCGCTAGATACGGCGGTTGACGTGGCGGCTCGGTCTAATCCGGTTGTCGGGCTCCCGGACGCCCCTGAAATCGGCGGCTGCAGTCGTGCCCGAGACGCGGTACCGGCCGACGTAGGTGTGGCGGGGCAAGCTGGTAGTGGAACAGATTCGACGATCTGCGCCGTTTGCGGCTGTGGCGAGCGGTGACCGACTGTGGCCGTCACGGCGATGACGGCGACCGCGGCTGCCGCGGCCACCAACGGCACCACTCGCCGGAGCGAACGCTGTGTTGGGCGCAGGTTTGTGGCCAACATCCGCTGACGGTGCGTCGCCCAGGCCGCTGGATCGGTTGCCGTCTCGTCAGCCTTGCTGTGCAGGGCTGCTGCAACTCGACTCTCGAGTTCATCCACGAAGATCATCTGCGCTTTCCAGGTCGCCCAGGGCGGTGCGGAGGGCCGCCAACCCACGGGAGAGGGTTGATTTGACGGTGCCGACCGAGGTGCTCATTGCGACGGCCATTTCAGCCTCGGAGAGGTCCAGCCAGTAGCGGAGTATTAGTGCCTCGCGGCGCCGGGACGGAAGGGCGGCGATCGCGGTCAGGACGAGGGCATGTTCGGCGCGTTCGGCCGCGGTCTCCTCGGCGCTCGCAGCCGGTGGCAGGTGGTGGGTTTGATGCCGCCGCACCACCTTCAGGTGACGATGCCGCGACCGCACCAGATTGACCACGATGGTCCGGAGGTAGCCGGCCGGGGACTCGCCGTCACGGATCCGGTGCCAATGGTCGTGGAGCCGAGCAAACGCCTCCTGTACAACACTTTCCGGGTCATCGTCGCCGAGCAGAGCGGCCAGTCGGGTCATCGGCGCGACCTCGGTGCGGAACAACTGCTCATAGGCAGGGTCGTCGATAAGTCGGGCCACCCTGGCGCTCCTCACCTCGTACTGTCGTCATCACGCACCCCAATGCGCGGCTGCCCCTCAAGGTTGCTTGCCCGAGGAGATGACTTGCGCTCCTGGGCCCGCCGGCTGATGCCCAACAACAACTGTTTGATCAGGAGCGGCGTCATCGTCCGTTAGAGATCCTTCGACAGCGCCGCCGGATCGCAGCATTCGAACTGGTCGACCAAACGAAGAGTGGGCGGGCTATTTCACGAAGCCCTAGCTCGGTCCTGGGCGCTGAATCCTCGCCACACCGCGTGCGCCAGGTGATGGTCGCCGGGTCGGGCGGTAGGCACAAACCGGCGCTTAGCAACCATGTCGACGTGGTCCTCAGCGGGCCGCAGCTGAATCACCGTGCCTTCGGGCACCATGTACGGCTCGCTCATGTCGAGCCCATGCTCGAGTCCGATCCGGCGTAGCCAGCCTGGGTTCGACGCCCACCACAGCCCGCCTTCGATGTCATGAGCAATCGCCAGTGGAGACAGCGCCGCTCGAGCAAGAAACAGGTCGTCGGCTCGCCCCATGTGGATCCAGGCCAGCGCCGCGCGACCGCGGACGCCAGTGAGGACGGCGGCGGCCGCGGCCACCGTGCCCGCTCGACCGAGCTGGTCGAACAGCCATGCACTGTCAGTCGTCCTGGTCCCCAGATCAAAACCTCGGGGCACGGTGACGTCGCCGTTGTGGGTACCCAGGAGCTGCCCAACGAGCATGGGAGAGCAGTTGGACAGATCCACTTCGCCCTGGGTTGCCCAGCGCGTGTGACCCAGCACCAGGCTCGCCGACTGAAGGGATGCGCCGACTCGCCGCGCGGCCGGGATGCCGGTGGAGAACGGGCCCATTGCTGTGATGATCCGAGCACGGACAACCGTCCGGTCAACGAGGTGATCAGTGGATCGGGTCTGTCTGGCCGGGACCCGGTCGTGCACCGTGGCGACACCGGCGGAGTCGCTGCCACGCTCCTCGGCGATCGTTCCCAGGTTCATCAGGGCGGCCGCGGCCGCCCGCCGGCCGCCGGCCGAGTAGGCCTTCGGCCGCAGGTTTCCGAAGATGCCGCACATCGTTTTGCTTCCTTCCTCGTCAGCTGTTGGCCCACCGGCCGGAGAAAATCGGCTGGAGGGTGGGGATGTCGATGCGGGGACCGGCTAGGTAGATCCAGGCCTGCTGCTGTGCCAGCCGATCGGAGTCGGCGAACTGGACAGTTCGCAAGGTGCGTACGTAATGCGAGTCGGCTACTGCCGCAGGCTGGTAGCCCTCGAGCTGATCCAGCACGCGAATGGTGGCCAGGTAAGAGTCGCCTCGCAGTTCGATGAGGAAGCCGTACGTCCGCCGTCCGTCCGTGGGAGCGGCATAGGGCAGCGAGCTGCTGCGGTACAGCCCGACGCCGTCGGCCACTGCAGGTGTGTGACCGGCGATGCGGCCGCCGAGGCAGCTCGTGTGATTGGGGTGTCCGGGCATGAGCGTGCCGTAGACAAAGACAGGTCGATGGCTCATCGCATCCTCCTCACAAGTGTATTACCAGTATACCAGTAAACAGGATATATGGGTAACTGGTTATGCTCACCCGACGGAGGGGGTCCACGATGAGCTGGCTCACGCGGTCGTCCTCCTTCCTCAAACAGGGATGAAGGGGTCCCGGCCGACGGGCCAAGACATCAACACCACCAGGAACGGACAGGCCGGTATGGGCGACATCGGCAACCGCACCAGTTCTACCGTTCAAGCCAGCGCTGTCCCCGGATTTGGGGCCATCGGAACCGGACGGGCAGTCGTCTTGCTCGAATCGGTCTCTCGCATGGACGTGCCGGTACTGATCGCCGAAGGACCGGCTCTTCCAGGAACGGGCCTCGCCGGCGCGACCGTCGACTACCGCCTGCAGATGGCCCAGATAGCCGGCATGGCCTCAACCCTTGATCTACGCGGCGGCCCTGTCTTGGCCGGCTGGTCGGCTCGGCGCCGGGCCGCGCAGCGTGTGGAGATCAGCGCAGGATCGGAAGTTTTCATCACCACCAAGGGATACCTGCCGCCTCGGTGGATCGAACTGGCCGCCGAGCTTGGTGAGATCGTCGTGGTCTACGGCGTCGGCGTACTCACCTCCGGCCAAGCGCCGGACCGGTCGGCGTTCACCGCCGGCCGCGCGGTCGCTGCCCGCCTTCAGTGGACCGGCGAGGTTGGCCAGAAGCCGGGCTACCACCTCCTCGATCTTCGCCCAGCAGGACTGACCCTGCCCGTCTTCTCCTTTCCAGCTGACGAGCTACGGGCTCGGGGCCAGCTTGAGAACTGGGGATTCGAGCATCTGGGCCGCCGCGATCCGGCCCAGCCGTTGCCAATGTCTCACCGGCTCGTCGTCGGATTGCACGCCGGCCCCGGCGACGTCGACGTCTTCGACGTAGGCGAAGCCGGAGTAGACCAGTTCCGGACCGAACTCGTCCCTGTCGTCGGCTTGAAAGGAACTACCCGGCCAGAATGGACCGACACGCTCGCGGCCCAGTACGGCCGATACCTGCTACTGGCGACCACCATGAGCGCCTCCACCACGCAGCCCGGCGACCTGCTACTAAGCAGCTGGTGCGTCACCGCCCGCGTCCTCGCCGCCCCAACGCCTCCAGCTCGTTGGACATAAGCGCACGGAGGTCGTCGTGACCCCACGCAGCCAACTCTCGGGTGCCGTCGCCCGGCCCGTAAGCCGGCGGTAGCCAAGGCGCAGGAAGTCAATTCGCTAGCCCGCGGCGGTGGGCCGAATCGGTCCACTTGACACCCGATCGACACGTCCGTTGATCTCCTAGCCGTCAGTGCGGCCAAGTTGGACAGAACTCGGGTTCCAACCGGACATCATTGACCCCGGCCGATCGCCACCGCGGCGATCGACAGACTCAGGTCGGCCTGAATGGGGAGCGTGAGCGCGGCAATGCCAGGACGTCGACGGCCAACCAAGGTAGACCGGGAAGTCCCCGTCGAAGACTACGAGCACCCTGCGGCTCACCGGACCAACAATCCGCCGGCCGGCCTCGCCCACTTGGATCGGGAGGCAACTCCGATCAGGACCCTGACCTTCGACCCTCACGTCGACCCTCAGCTCATCTGGGCTGGCCGCGCCGAACGTGACCAGGTCGAGGTCCCAGCGCCGTCGATTCACATCCATGAGCAGCTCTCCGCCGACAAGATCATCCGATCGATCCGCCATCGTCGAATTCAGCAACCGCTGTTCGACTTAACTGAGACCGACCCTGCTAAAGCCGTTGAGTTTTACCAACACGACATGGCTTGGGAGAATCGGATGATTCTCGGCGATTCATTGGTAGTTATGACTAGCTTGTTGGACCGGGAACGGCTAGCTGGCAAAGTGCAAACGATTTTTATCGATCCGCCATACGGCATCCGCTATCGGAGCAACTTTCAACCAAACATAGGCAATCTCGACGTTAAAGACGCGGACGACGCATCGATTACGCGCGAACCTGAGATGATTCAAGCGTACCGCGACACATGGGAACTCGGAGTGCATTCCTACCTCACCTACTTACGAGATCGCATCCACCTCAGCCGCGAACTGCTGACCGACTCAGGGTCAGTTTTCGTTCAAATCGGCGAAGAGAACGTCCACCGCGTCCGTCTACTACTTGATGAAGCGTTCGGAGCTGATAACTTTGTCAGCCAGATTACATTTCAGACTACGAGTGGTGCGGGCAGTCCCGGCGACCTCAAAAATATCCCCGCCACTTGCAATTACCTAATTTGGTACAGCAAGCAGCGCAACGAAATGAAGTACCGGCAGCTATACCTGTCCAAGCAGAGTGGGCGATCCGTCAGAGAAGCTTACTCGCTCGTCGAACTTGCAGACGGCACTAGAAGATCGATGACATCGACTGAAAGAGCTGATCCTGACAGCATTCCCCCCGGCGGCCGCATCTATCGGTTGGATAACTTAACCTCTCAGAGCGGTGTGGACACTACTAGGTATCCTATCGAGATCAATGGCGTAACCTTCACTCCAAACAAGGGCGTCTGGAAGACCGGACGCGACGGGATGGATCGTCTTATCGGCGCTCGACGTGTTCAAGTGACCGGCGGAACACCGAAGTATGTTCGGTATCTCAGCGACTTTGACGGCAGGCCTCTAGTCAACGTCTGGGATGATACAATCACGGCCGGGTTTGCAGCGGATAAGCGGTATGTCGTACAAACGAATCCTACTGTAATTGAGCGCTGTATTCTAATGACCAGCGATCCTGGCGATCTAATTCTAGATCCGACGTGTGGGTCGGGTACGACCGCGTTCGTCGCCGAGCAGTTCGGCCGCCGGTGGATCACCATTGACACAAGCCGCGTCGCGCTTGCAATCGCTCGGGAACGCCTGCTCACCGCCAGGTACGACTTCTACGAACTAACCGACGCGGCACGAGGCGTCGACGCCGGTTTGAAGTACCGGACTTTGGACCGCGTCCAACTGCGGACCATTGCGAGGGGGGAAGAACCTGACAAGATCGCTCTCTACGACCAGCCGCTGATTCGTAAGGGGTATGTGCGGATCTCCGGCCCGTTCACTGTCGAGGCACTGTCCCGTTACGCGGTGAACCCCGCCGACGATGCGCCATCGACGCCCGACCCGGGCGCCGATTTGACGAGCCACATCGAGGTGCTGCTGAACGCCCTGCAGGTGCAGGGAATCCCCCGCCCTGGTGGGGCGCCGTACCCCATTGAGTCGATCAGCCCGCTGGCGGCCGCCGGCGCGATCCAGGCCAGCGGCATTGCTGACCTCGGCGGGCGGCCCGCGCGGTTCGCGGTGTCCCTCGGCCCGAAATTCGGCGCAGTCACGATGGGCCAGGTCGGAGATGCGCTGCGCGCCTCAATCGGCTTCGACCTGATCGTGTTCAGCGGCTTTGCCGTGTCGGCCGACGCTCAGGAACGGCTGGCCACCGGCAAGATCGGCGGTGTCGACGTAGCCCTGTTGCTGGCCAATCCGGACCTGCTGGTCGGCGATCTCCTCAAGAACACCAAGTCCTCGCAGACGTTCCGGCTCTACGCCGCGCCAGATGTCCAGATCGAACCCGACGATTCTGAATTCCGAGTCACCGTGCAAGGTGTGGACTCGTTCGACGCCGCCACCGGTGATGTCACTTCGTACGGCCGCGCCGGGATTCAAGCCTGGTTCCTGGACGACGACTACGACGGCCTGGTCTTCCGGGTCACCCAAGCATATTTCCCGGTCAGCAACGCGTGGGATCGACTGAAGAAGGCCCTGCACGACACCGTCGACGAGGAGCTTGTCGAAGAGCTGCACGGCTGGCGTTCCCTGTCCTTCCCTGCGGGAGAACACCGGCGCGTCGCGGTCCGGGTCATCACTCAGGACGGCAACGCCGCCGAGGCCATCCTGTCCCTGCCCGGGGCCCGCTGATGCCCGCGACGGACGTCGGCGGGACTGTCGTGGACGCGAACCCGATCATCAACGACCCCTTCTCCGAGCCGGGTCGCTACTGGCACTTCGGCCAAGTCGCGCCGACCCTTCGCACTGGTCGGCGGACCGCCGGCTACCTAGCTCCTTCCCCCGATGGCCAGCTCCGCATCACCGACGAAATCATTCCGCTGGAGGTGGTGAACGACCTGCGCGACCGGGTCCGCAGCTGGCGGGAACAGGACTACCCGGGCCTGACGACGCTGACCCGCGACCTGTTCCGACACTGGTTCGACCCGGACCGGCAGCTGACCAACGTCCGGCCGTTCTACGCCCAGCAGGAGGCGGTCGAAACCGTCGTGTTCCTCGTCGAAGCCGCCGACGACCGCAAGGTGGGGATATCCATCCCGTCCGCCGGCGAGAGCTACAGCCGGTGGGCGACAAAGATGGCCACCGGCACCGGCAAGACTCTGATCATGGCTCTGCTGATCACTTGGTGCGGCCTGAACAAGGTGACCACCCGCACCGACACCCGCTTCACCGACCAAATGCTGGTCGTCTGCCCCAACCTCACGGTGCTCGACCGACTCACCGGCGCCGGCGGCTTGGACCCCAAACATCCCGAATCGCTCTACGTCAGCTTCGACCTGATCCCGCCTCAGTACTCCGGGCTCCTCGGGCAGATCCGCGTTCAGGTCATGAACTGGCACCAACTCGCCGAGAAGGAAGACCCCCGGCGGTCCGTCGTCCGCCGCGGACGCGAGTCCGACGCCGCGTTCTGCCGCCGCGTCCTGACAGACCTGCCCGGAACCGGCCGGATCCTGGTCCTCAACGACGAAGCTCACCACGCCTACCGCTTCCCGCCGGACCTTCATGTCACCGGTGAAGCCGCCGACGAAGCCCGCGAAGCCACCGTATGGATCAGCGGCCTGGAACGGATCGACCGGCACCGCGGAATCCTGCGCACCATCGACGCCTCAGCCACCCCGATGTACCCGGGGTCCATGAAGGGAAAGGCTTGGACCCCGTTCGAGTGGATCATCTCCGACTTCGCCCTGGTCGACGCGATCGAATCCGGTTTGGTCAAGATTCCTCGAACCCCGACGGACGACAACACCGGCGAAGCGGTTCCGAAATACCGCAACCTGTGGTCGCACATCAAGCAGGCGCTGCCAAAACGAAGCGACGTAGACAGCGACTCGCATCCGTTGACCGACTATCTCGCCGAGGCGGACGGGCCGCTCAAGCAGCTCGCCGGTGAATGGCTAGACACCTTCAACGCCTGGCAGAAGGTCGACCGAGACGTGCCGCCGGCCATGGTGGTCATCTGTCACGACACCTACGTTGCGCGACTCCTCGAGCGGCACATCGCAGAACTGGGCGAGGCCACTCCCGAGCTGGTCAACCCCAAGACCGGGCCGGCGGTGACCGTCCGCATCGACACCGACGCCCTGGCAAAAGCGGAGGCCGGGGCAGGGAACGCCGACGCCCAGATGACCCGGCAGATCGTTGCCACCGTCGGCAAACCCGGAAAACCCGGCGCGAACGTCCGATGCCTGATCTCCGTAGCCATGCTCTCCGAAGGCTGGGACGCCCGGAACGTGACCCAGATTCTGGGCCTGCGCGCGTTCAACTCCCAACTGCTGTGCGAACAGGTCGTCGGCCGCGGACTGCGCCGCTCCGACTACTCCGATCTCTCCCAGCCGGAATACGTCGACGTCTACGGCGTGCCGTTCCAACTCCTGCCGATGGCCCGCGGCGGTGGCGGCGCTCCGTCGAAGCCGCCCAACTACACCACCGTGCACACCATCGCTGAGCGGCATGAGCTGCGTATCGAGTTTCCCCGCCTGATCCAGGTCGTGCCCGACATCGAAGACACCCTCGACGTCGATGCGGACGCTATCGAGCCGATCCGGGTCAACCCGCGGTTCGACCCGACCGACACCTACGTCGAGTTCGACCTCGGCGCCGCCCGGGGCGGCATGGGCGGCGTCGTACAGGACCGGGACCGCGCCTACGAGAACTTCCGGATCCAACGACTGCTCTTTCGAGTGGCCGCCGGCCTGATCGAGCCGTACAGCAAACCGTGGCTGTTCCCGCAGGCCATGCGCATCGCGCACGACATTATCCGGCCCGTCGCCGAAGGAGGCCGCATCGACTACGCACCCGGTGTCGACCACCGCGAGATCTGCAACATGCGCTACCTCACGCTCATCCGGGAACGGATCGGTGCAGCGCTCCGTCCCGGCGAGGGCCCCGAACGATTCCTACCCGCGCTCGACGAGTACCAGCGCACCGGCAGCACCGACGGCCTCAACTTCACCGCCCCGACCGACCGGTGCGTGCCCACCGTCCGCAGCCACCTCAGCCACGCAGTGTGCGACTCCAACCTGGAGCGGCAGATCTGCGCTGTGCTCGATTCCCACGAACTGGTGCACTCCTGGGTCAAGAACCACAAGCTCTTCCTTGAAATCCCCTACCTGTACCTCGGTACCTCCTACCGCTATCGGCCCGACTTCGTCGTCCGCCTCACTGACGACCGCATTCTTCTTCTGGAGGGGAAGGGCGTCGCAGACGAAAAGGACGACGCCAAGGCGACCGCCGCCCGCCGGTGGGTGGAAGCGGTCAACAGCTGGGGAGGGCTCGGCACATGGCAACACGCGATCAGCTACGACGCGGCCTTACTGAACCACCAGATCAATGCACTGGCGTCGTCGCCGGGTCAATTAGACCGCGTCCTCGGCGCGAACCCCGACCTCTCCGGCCGACCCGACCACATTTGAAGCAGACGGGCGGCCGGTATGCCGCTGCTTGCAGCAAAAGGATAAGGACTAGCGCGGGAAGTCTCGCCGCTGTATCAAGAATTCTGCCCCGTCGCCCTCATCCTCGAACGTAAACCCCATCTGAAGCAGTAACGACCGAGCGACCTTGATCATGCCTACCGCAATACCTTGTAAAAGCTCAGGTGGACAGTCTTGCCGCGCATCCGGGATCAAGGCGAAGACGTTGGCGAGTTGTGGCCAGATCGGCCCTATGTACCTAACCCAAAGACGACTCTTACCAAGAGCCGGCGGCAGCGTCCCGACCGTCTTATCCGGCTTTCGCAGCGAAGCCGCGAAGTAGGCGAGCCCGACCCATAACGGCTGACAAGCATTGAGCACGCGCGCCATCAAGCCGTAGACGTCACCGTTCTCGTCGTAGATGTCCAGCGCCTTGTTGATGTCGGTGGCCGCAGCAGCCGCCGCGACTCCGAAGCCAAACTTCTCGCGTGGTCCCGTCCGTAGGGGATAGGCAGCAGCTTCGGCGCGGTACTCATCGGCAATCCGTAGACCAGCGTAAGCCAGGCGGCCGGAGGCGTACCCAGTTACCTCAGACAAGTCCATATCATCGATGACGGTCCCGCGTTGATGCATGATCACGTGCTGAGCTTCGTGCGTAAGGGTGTTGCCCGTGAGCTGGAATCCTTGTTCGTTCACGACACCACCTCCGTCAGCGTCGCCAGTGAGCAGAAAGCACCCATTGAGCACTACCTCGATGTGATCTCCAACCTGTGCCGTCCTACCGCCCACTAGACCGGAGCCGCGTACGTCGCCGTAGGCCTCTTGCTTTGGGTAGCGGGCTCTGATCGTGTCGACGAACGCTCCGCTGATGATCAAGAGGACGCCGTCGGGTGTGTCGATGAGCGAGTCCAGACGTTTCCGCAGGTCCACGACCTCACGGCGGAACGCGATGGCCATGGGCAGGTCCGTCCGCACCACCTCGGGCCGGTCATAAACCCACCGATCCATGAGGATGCCGGGTGCCAGCTCGAAGGTGAACATGTCGGGAGTGTATGAAGCGGGTCCGACAGTTAAAGTGCCTTCATCTACAAGGAGGCGCGGTGACTGGAGAAACGTCTGACCGGGCAGAACCGGATGCCGCGGCCGCGACTGAAGCTGCACCAGAACTGAAGCCGCTTCGGACCATGCAGAGCTTGCAAGAGGATCTCAGTTCGGCAAGTCAAGACTGGGTCACTGAACCTGGTTGGCGGCGGAAGGTGCTGACTCAGAACCTTCTTGACGGGGCTCTTGAAGCGGAGCGGCTTGGCACCGCCGAGGGCGACAAGATGGCCGAAAGCATGCGTAAGAAAGCCAAGACGATTGAGGCAAGTGCTAGGGGTTGATCAGCTATCAACCCGCAGGGCGAGACCGATCTAGAAGCGGACGCGCACCGTGCTCCGCAGCTGGATGCAAAGCCGCTGGCCGGTATTACTTTGGCCTCGACAGGTTCAGGGAGTTGTCGCTCAACCCAGGTCCCTGCGCGAGACGAGGTGGGCGCGGCCAGTGGCCGCGTCCAGGAACGGTGACGCCGGCGGCGGCGAGCCAACGCAGCACCGAGGTGGAAGTGCAGCCGTAGAGGTCGGCGACCTTGGCGGTGGATCCGCTTTCTCGGTACTGCGCGGCGACTTGGGCGAGGAAGGCGTCGCGGACGGTGGTACGGATCCGGCGTAGCGCCGGCGATGGGCGGTCCGGGCGGAGCGGGATGCCGAGGTGGCGCATGAGGTCGCGGACGACGATTTGGGGCTGGCCGGTGAGTAGTTCGATCTGGGTGCTGGAGCAGCCGGCGTCGGTGTACAGCTCGCGGAGCAAGGCCTCGGTGAGCGGGACGGGGTCGGGGAAGCGGGCGGCGATGTCCCCGCCAGCCGCGCGCCGGGGCACCGCGTGCCGGTCCAAGGCAGCGCTGATTTGTCGATCGCGGTACAGCTCGTCGACCAGCACGACGGCGGTCGGCCGAATTACTCCGTTGCCGCCTTGCCGGATCGGGATTCCGTGGGCGTGGCCGGTGCGATAGACCACTGCGGGGGTGGAATTCAGTCGGGCAGCGACGTCCAGTGCGGGCAGTTCGGAGTCGACGTAGAGCTTGCGCAGCTCGCCGGCGGAGACTTGTGTGCGGCCGGAGCGGCTGTTCGGCCCGATGAGCGGTCGGCTACGTCCGGGCACGCCGTGGTTGGTTAGCACGGCGCGGACCTTGCCGGTGGTTACGCCTAGTTGCTCGGCGACTTGCCGGTAGGAGTGACCGGCCCGGTAGGCCGCGATCACCTGGCGGGTCTGTCGGGCCGGGAGCGGCGGCCGGGTTTGTCTGCGTTCGTTGTAGGCCCGGACGGCGGCGGCCTGGCGGGCCGGATCGACGTCGACACTTTCGCGGCGTAGAGCGCCGAGGACCCGATAGTCGGAGACGCCGAGGCGCCGGGCAATCTCGGCCGCCGGGAGCGGCCCGGCCCGATACAGCGCAGCGATGGTGGCGTCAGAAATCGCGGGGCCGGGCGGGGGCAGGCGCGAAGGCAAGCCGGCGTCGGCCAGCCACTTTGACACAGTCTGGGGGTGCACCCCATACCGGGCGGCCAGCTGCACCCGGCCCAGCCGGTCCCGTTCCCGAAGCCGTCGCAGCTCGCTGGCCGGCGGCGCCGGTTTTCTGGTTCGGCCGGTGTGGGCTTGCCCGGGCCGGCCGCCGGCCGACCGGATTGGGATCTGATCCTCCAGCAGCCAGGTCCGCACCAGGTGCGAGGTGGCGCCGAAGTGCGTGGCCACGGCCTCGACCGACAGGCCGTCCCGGAAGTAGAACTGGAGCAGCTCGCCGCGGGTCGGGCGGCGCACCTCCGCGGCTGCTCCCCACGGCCGGTTCTTCCGCGACGCCGGCAGCGGCGGCAGATCGTTCTCGGCGAACCATCGGCGCACCGTCCCCGGGCTGACGCCCAGCTGTGCGGCGATCTGGGGCGCCGCCCGCCCGCCGGCGCCCAGCGACTGCAGCGTCGCTCTCGGTGGACAGACGAGTCGGCGGCGGTAGCCACCGGCGCCGGGCCGTCGCACCTCGATCCCGGCGTCCACGAGCCAGCGCCGCATCGTCGGCGAGCCAACCCCGTACCGCGCCATCAGCTCCGACATCGGCCGGTCCTGGACCACGTAGAGCCGATGTAGGACCGCATCGGACGGTCTCGGCCGACGCGTGGCCGTCGTGCTGCGGCTCATGTTGCGCCCGTTCCTGGTCGACGTGCCCGACGTGGACTGCAAACTGCGTCTCCTGGCTACCCGGTACGTGCGTGGGTCAGGTTGATTGGGCGGTGACGAACTGGTCAAAACCCGTCATGGTGAACGAGAGCCGCCCGCGGTAAGGCGAGGTGATCAGTCCCTTGTCCAGGAGTCGACTGCGGAGGTAGCTGATCTGATTTTGAGGCTTGCCCAGTGCGGTCGCGATGTCGGCGATCGCGGTGGTCCCGTCGGCCGCAGTGGCAGCCGCCATGGCGGTCATGAAGTCGCGTTCGGCGGGGGTGGCGCGGTTCCAGCGGCCTCGGAACAGGCCGGTGTGCAGTTCGTGGCGGGCGCTGATGAGGCCAGCCTGTGCGTGGGGGTAGGTGATACGTCCGCCGGCTGATGGGTTGGCGTGCCGCCATGCTGCGTCGCCGTACATCTGGACGAGGTAGGGGGAGCCTTGCGATTGGTTCAGGACCAGGTCAGCAGCGGGCTGGTCCCAGAACACACCGGCGTGTTGGGCCGGGACCAGTAGCGCGGCGGCAGCTTCGGGTGGGGTGAGTGGGTCGAGCTGCTGGTATTGGAACCGTTCGGCGAACGATCCGGCGGCCATCAGACGTTCAGGGGTTTGGGGAAGCCCAGCACCGATGAGGACCAGCGGTGCGTCGACGAGCTGTTGCACCGCTGTGGTCAATTGCGCGAGGTCGGCTTCTGCGGCGTCCTGGATCTCGTCGATGGTCAGGCATAGGCCAGGGTGTTCGTGTTCACGGACCAAGGCCGCGCTGTCGGCCAGGACACCAACGAGCAAATCGCGGCCATCGGTGAGCATGTTGGGCGGCATGGTGCGGCCGAGTTTGACCACTCCGGCGACGGTGACTTCGATGTTCATCTTGGCGAGCCGCTCGGTCCAGCGGTGCCACCGGCGGTTGCCCCGCATCCCTTTGGTCGCTGCGATCTGTTCGGCGATGGTGGAGGCGATCTGGTCGATCAGGGTGGTATGGCGGGTGGCGGTGACGGCGGCAACGACGAACTTGCGTCGACGTGCTTCGTCGGCGACCGCCCGTAGGGTGACCGTCTTGCCGACGCCGCGGACTCCGGTGAGGATCAGCGGTGAACGGCCCGGGGTATGGAACTGTTCGGTGCGAAGCAGAAGTTCCAGGGAGCGGGCCTGCACGGTCTCGCGGCCGGCGAGGAGAGGCGGCATGAGGCCGGCGCCGGGCGCGTACGGACTGTCCATCTGCTCATTATGCTAGAAAGCGAGCTGTTTTCTAGCAGACTGCGCGAGGGTGAATCGGGCGAACTTCTCGGGTTAGCCGAGCCGACCAGTTCCGCGACTGGGCAAACTGAGGTTGTGACCGTGGCGAGGACAGATGGCCGGTGAGACCACGACGGTCAGCATCGACGGCCTGCAGCTCAAGCTGACCAACCTCGACAAGGTGCTCTACCCGGCGGCCGGCACCACCAAGGCCGACGTCATCAGCTACTACGTTGACGCCGATCGCCGATGCGGCGCTGCCGCATCTGAACGGCCGGCCGGCCACCCGCATCCGCTGGCCCAACGGCACCGGCGCGTTGTCCTTTTTCGAGAAGGACCTCGGACCCGGCACACCGGAATGGATCGGCCGGGTCTCGGTGCGGCACAGCTCGGACGTGAAGGCCTACCCGCTGATCGAATCCGCGGCCGCGCTGGCCTGGCTCGGCCAGAACGGCGCCCTGGAACTGCACGTCCCGCAATGGCGCATCGACCCCGACAATCCACGGTGGGTGCCCGCCGTCCGCTACCCAGACCGCGTCGTGTTCGACCTTGACCCCGGGCCCGGCGCCGGCCTGACCGAGTGCGCCGAGGTCGCGCTGCTCATCCGGGAACGCCTGGGCCTGCTGGGCGAGCGCCTGGTCGCCGTCAGCAGCGGCAGCAAGGGTCTGCACCTGTACGCGCCGATGGACCAGCCGATCACCTCCAACGACGCCTCCGCATGGGCCAAGACCGTTGCAGAGCAGATCGTCCTGGCTATGCCAGGTCTCGCGGTGTCGCAGATGTCGAAAGCGCTGCGGGCAGGCAAGGTCTTCATCGACCACTCCCAGAACAACGGCAAGAAGACGACGATCTCGCCGTACTCCATGCGCGGCCGGGAGCAACCGTGGGTCGCGGCGCCCCGCACCTGGGCGGAGCTTGCGGAACCGGGCCTGCGCCACCTGCACTACCGAGAGGTGCTGGAGCGGCTGGACGACGGTCTGGACCCGATGGCGGCCCTGCACCTGCAACCAGGAAAACAGCCGCTGCCGGCGATTCCCAGCGAACGGGCAGAGCGGCTGAATCGCGTCCGGGAACGACTGGCCGTCGGCAAGGCCGCCAAGGTGTCACCACCGGCGGTACCGGCACCACCAGCAGCAGTTCCAGCCCGAGTACCTCAGACCGACACCGAGCCGGCCATTCCGTCGTCCCGCACACGCTGGGCCAAGGTCGAACCGGTCGAGCCCGCCGGCGACGCTGTCTTACCGATGCTCGCTTCGCCGGGTAGCCCTGCCAGCCTGACGCCGGGGCGAGAGTGGCGTTTCGAGGGCAAGTACGACGGGATGCGGGCCATCGCCACCATCGCCCCCGACGGGTACGGGCTCACCAGCCGCAACGGCCGTGACGTGACCGCCACGTTCCCCGAGCTCGCCGAACTGCCGGCGCTGCTGCGTGGCCACCGCGCGGTGCTCGACGGGGAGATCGTTTGCCTGGACCGCGACGGCCGGAGCAACTTCAGCCTGCTGCAGCAACGGATGCACATCACCAAACCGGCCGCCGTGGCCTTCGCCCGGACCAAAGCACCCGTCGTTTACCTGATCTTCGACGTCATCTCCGTCGACGACGTCTCGCTGCTCCGCAAGCCCTACGACTCCCGCCGGCTGATCCTCGCCGCCCTGGAGATCGCAGGGAAGCGGTGCATCGTGCCGGACCAGCTCGACGGCACGCTGGAGGAGGTACTCGAGCTCACCCGCGACGCCCGCTGGGAAGGCATCATCGCGAAGCGGTCCGACTCGCTCTACCTGCCCGGTGCGCGCAGCTCCTCCTGGATAAAGATCAAGCACCTGCAGGAGATGGAGGCGGTGATCGTTGGGTGGCAGGGCGGCAACGGCGGCCGCAGCCAGTCCATCGGCGCTCTGCTGCTGGCCCAACCCAACGAGGCCGGATGGCATTACGTCGGCCAGGTGGGAACTGGATTCAGCCTGGCCGCGCGCAAGGACCTGAAGGAGCGGTTGGCACCACTGGCCGCCGCCCGCCCGCCTCACGGGCTCCGCATCGCGGCCAGCGAGGCCCGCGGCATCCACTGGGTCCGGCCGGAGCTGGTCGGCGAAGTCGCATATTCGGAGCTGACCGGGCCTGGCCATCTACGGCATCCATCGTGGCGTGGCCTGCGGCTGGACAAGGTTCGAAGCGCTCCTCGTCACGACGCGGCCGGCAGCTAGCCACGATGCCGCAGCGCAACCCCGCGGTCGGCGCCATCGGTTCCCTGCTCTGCGCCGTCTGTTGTCAGGCCTTTCGTCCTGTGGGTAGCCGACCTATCGGCGGGGTGAATGGTCGACCGTCGTTCTGCGTCCGTTGGATCTCGTCCAGGAGGGGGCTGAGGGCTTGCTCGAACAGCCCGCCCAGCGTCTTTGACACTCCGGTGATTCGGCCCTCGTTGGCTGCGGCGACGACACCTCGCGCTCGGTTCCAGATGTCGTTATCCAGGTAGACGGATCGCAATCGTGGGACCGAGGGATCTTCCGATGCTTGGGTTGGCGGCGGCTGGTCCGGGTCGGGCGCCGTCAGGTATTCGGAGGTGTCGATGGGTGCGATGTCGGGTGGTGGTGGCCCTGCAGGTCGTCGACGTCGACCGCCGCCGGTTTGGGCCCGGGCGTCAGGGGCGTTGGTTGTGGGTCGGGCGCGGGGCGGCATGGAACGGCTCCTTCGGTGTTGGACAGAAATAGCCGGTGTTCAGGTCAGCTCGAGCGCGACGGCCCGGGCGAGTTCGTCGGGGTCGACCGGGACGAGGTAGCCCAGACCGGTGAGGGGGAGCTCAGTTTCCTTTTCCTCCCAGTGCACTTGAGTTGCTGCCCATGACGGGTTTTCCTCCTCGAGCCGCCTGCGGTCGCCGGCGGTGACCCGCCGCAAGATAGGCCCCGCAACAGTTTTCGTGGCGTATCGCGCTTTCACCCGGCCGACGAGGGCGTCGTGGTCGGCGCGGGTGCTGGAGAAGTCGACGAGCACCACCGGTACGCGGGCCCGGGCGAGGTGCCAGGCTTGGGTTCGGTCCCGGACCGTGGTCCAACCTCTGGAGTGCATGGCCGCGGCGATTGCGTCGAAGAGGGCTTCGCCGGCGCCGGCGCCGCGGAGGAACACTGCGGGTCGGGGTCCGGGATCTGGACCGGCGACGGGTTGGGCCGTCAGTAGGGCGTAGATCTGCTTGCGGTTGGTGACGCCCAGCGCCGCGGCTATTTCGGTTTTCGGCATCCCCTCGGCGACCAGGTCCCGGACCGCCTGTCGGTGTGCCTCTTCGGCGGCCGCGATCGCGGATCGGGTGGCGCCCAGTCGCTGCTGGGCGAGCTGCATGATCGTCGGTTCGGGATCGGTGGTCATGTTGTGCTCCTGAAGTTGGACGAAAGCGTGGCCAGAGCGGGGCTGCCGGCCGGCGCAGTGGGCCCGGTCGGCGCGCGGCCCGTAGCCGGACCGGGGGATCCGCGCGGGCTCGGCGGCGACGGGTGCAGGTTCGCCTCGATGCATCCCGTGGGTGAAGGTGGTGCGCTGGCTGACGGCGATGGCGCTGGTTGGCCGTTCATTGCGCGGGAGTCGGGGTCAGCTTGGCCCTGGTGATCACCGTCTGGTCGACGTCGTCGAAAACCTCGTGGGCTTTGACCCGGCCGGCGACTGTGTAGGTCTCGCCGAGGTTTACGTCTCTGCTGCCGGTGGCGAACCATTTGATCGCGTGACCGTCAACCGTTTGGAAGATGATCAGCGTCTTCGGTCCGTAGTGGCCCTCGACTACTTTCACCGTCGTCACGGTGGCGACGACGCCGACGATCTTGTCCTCCGCGGGTGCCAGGAAACCCGGTGCCCAGGATGCCTTCTGCGCGCGGCGGGTCAGTTCGTTGTAGTGGATCTTCACCAGGGAGGCGATGAGCGCCACGTGGCGCAGGTCGCAGAACTCGAGGTCGACCAGAGCGCGGACGTTGCGGGCGTAGTCGCTTTCCCCTGCCAGCGCCCGGCCGGTGGCCAATACCGCGTCCAGCTCGGCCTGCTCCTCGACGATCGCCGCGGCGAGCTGCTGCATCTCTGCTCGCCACGCGGCCTCCGAGCCGGTGCCTTTCTGGTCGAACAGGACGCTCATCACGTCGTCAGCTGTGGCGCGGCCACCGAACTGGACCGCGCTGCGGGTGGTGAAGGATCGGCCGTGATCGGATACTGCCAATGCGTGGGCGAGGATGTCCCGGACCGGCACCCGGAGGTCGCCGGCCGCGGCGGCCAAGTTCTCGGCGCCGCTGATTGTCGGTTCGAGATCGAACTGCAACGCCCACAGTCCCGCAGGCCGAACGCCCAGAAACGCTGCGATGCAGTTGGACCCGACCTGCTTGAGCTGGCCGTCGGCGCCCCGGCGGATGACGTAGGTGTCCTTCCGGGACCGCTGGGTGTGGCAGTGGTCGCACAGACGATCGGTCCGCACTACGGCACCGTCCAGGCTCCTACCGGGCACGGTGCGGATGATCACGGCGTCGTCCTCGTGGACGAGGGTAGCGACGAACTGCCAGCCGGCGACGGAGATCAGGGCGCGGTTGAGGGTCAGTGTCGTCATGGAGCGGTACACGGTGCGCTGTGCGCCGCTGTCCAGCGTCACGAGCTTCGGCTCGACCGTCTCGGTGGTGCTGTAGGTGAAGCGCTCGGCGACACCGGCCCGGGCCAGCTTCCGGTTGGCGGTCTCGATGGCTTTGACTGCGGCTGGGGTGCGGTAGGTCTCGAAGTGGAACGAGGTGGTGCAGGCCGTCGAGTGGTGCTGGACGGGTTCGACCGACCGTTGCTCGAGCAGCCCGGTGTCGCCTGCGGCGGCTTCCATGATCTCGACCATGCCGCCTCCTTCCGTAATGATCTCCACTCGATCCTCCAACCGTACCATGCTGCTACATGTAATAAACTCAAGAGGTGGTCATGTTCTGGGTGGCGGTCGACCGGTTCTGCGGGACCGGAGCGAGGACGGCGCCCGGGCGAGACCTGGAAGTTGGCGATCGCGGCTTCGCCGAGGCATTGCCCTGGCGCGTCAGCGGGTAACGATGTCGCTGCGGTCCTGGTCTGTGCGGTCGGCGCGCAGTTCCTGGGACAAGTTGGCGGCGACCTGCTGCACTGTCTGGGCGATGAATACGTTGTCCCGCATGCCATGTAGGTCGACGTGGCCGCCGTGCGTGGTACCCGCCGGCGTCTGGATCCACCACTTGATCGGCTCGTCTGTTGCCATGTCGTGAAGGTGCTGCCCGAGCGCTGCGGCCACGGCTTCGGGGGTCGATGCGGCCGTGTTAAGGCCTGCGGTGGTCCGAACGGTGAACATGGTCAGGATCCCTTCTGTGCGTTGTTGCTCGTGAAGTGATGGTCGACCGCCGGGCCTGGATCGGCCAGTGTCAACGCAGAAATGTGGACAACTCCGGCGAGTGGGGGGCGCCGGCGGCCGTCGTCAAGGCGGCCCGGCGGCGTCTCACGGCATGCTGTGCCGGCCGGCGGTGGCCGCCTGCGCTGCGATCGCCTGGTACTGCCGCAGAAGCGTTCCGTGCGCCTCTGCCGGCGGTAGGTCGGTGAACCGGCCAGCGAAGGCCTCGAGCTGCTCCCGCATGGATGCGCAGGCGGCTACTAGGTGGTCGTCGGTGATGCCGGCGAGAAGCCACGCGGCCGGAGCGGCCACGGCGGCTGGAGCGGTCAGCAGGGCCGTCCGGATCCGGTCGGATGCGGTCCATTCCGAATCGAGCTTGTCGGTGTCGTCCGGGCTGCCGCCGGACTGTGCGTTGCTTTGCCGGTCGCTGGTCACCATGTCGTGGTGAACTGCCCAGACCGCGACGGCGGGCGAGGTGGCGAATGCCGTGTCGCCGTAGACGGTGGCTTCGCCGTCCTCGAAGCACGAGTCGTAGCTGCTGACGGCGGCCTGGCCGTCGATCAGGTCGCCGGCGTGGTCGACGGACAAGATGAGCAGATCGCTGGTGCTGCGCAGCCCGGTGATCGCGTAGCACCGGAGGTCCACCGGTACTCCGGCGATGTCGCTGACGGCGATCACCCTGGCGTTCGCGTTCTGGTCGGCCACGGTCGAGATGGCTTCTTGAAGGGTCTCGGCCCGCACGCTGATCGTCTGCATGGTCAGTACCTGTGCGGTGTAACTGGTTTCCATCGAACTGCCTTCCGGTTTGCTGGGGACATTCGGGCGCGGTGCCCGGTGGGCGGCCAGTTCGCCTGGCCGACCACCAGGGGTTTTCACGCGGGCCGATGCCGAGGTGCCTGGTCGAATTTCGGTAGGACCATCGGCGCCATCCGCAGCACTGACCGCCAGGCGTCGGTTAGGGAGGCGTGGCTTTCCCTGTCCGCCACGATCCAGGTCAGATAGCCGATGCGGAGCACCAGTTCCCGGCGGTGGGGATCGAAGATGGACCTGACCTTGTCCTGGCCGTAGGCGCGGATGGCGATGCCGGGCTGCCCGGGGGACAGCACTTCCACGTCGGCGTCCCGTCTGATCGGAAGCTGCAACGCCCACTCTCCGGACCAGACCCACGCCTGGGCGTAGGTCTTGGCCGCCTTTCGGTCGTGCACGGTGATCATCACGTTCGGTGTGGTGATCACAATGTGCGATCCGGCCCCGCCTGTCCCGTGGGTGTCGATGTGCACCGTCTGTGGTCCGCTGACGATGAGCGTCGCCGCCAGCGTCTGGAAAGCGTTGTCGGAGTTGTTGAGTCCCATGAGCATTTCCGTTCTCGATCCGAGGGACCATCTCCCTCTTGGTGTACCCCAATACTACATTTAAATCTGGTCGCGGTCAAGGTCGTTGGACGACTTTCTTGACCGCATCACCAAGTGCCACCAGGGGAGTGGTGTTACGGTCACGGGCTGGTCGTTAGCTCCAGTTCAGCCGAGCCGGTGACTGCCAGACCGTGCTGCAGGTCCGGCACAGGACATACTCTGGCCCCGTCATGTCGCCGAGGTCGCTCCAGCCGTTGGTCGAGGCGGTCAGGCTGTCCTGATTCATTCAGCCGGCCGCCGACCTACGTCCAACACACCGGCTGGTGGGCGTCTCCGATGACCGTGGACCGACACCGGCCTTCACGGCTGTCTGGCCAACTTCGGCATGACCGACACATTGCAGTTCAAAGGGGGCGGCACCACCACAACGCTCACAGTCCACGACGGCGGCTGCACCGGAACTTCATTCGTCACCAAGTCTCGGTCCTTCCCCGACCTCGAGGACACCGTGCTGCATGCCGAACTCGTCAAACTGCTCGAACTACCGGATTCGTACACCCAATATGGTAAACCAGCCGTCATGTGGTCTGTGACCGTGACGATGGTTCACGATGCTAGTGGTCTGTGATTGAAGTCGTTTTGCGGTTGGCTTTCTTCAGGATTTGGTCGGCGGTTTTGGTCCAGACGAACGGGTGGGACCGGTCGTTCCAGCCGTTGATGAAGCCGCGGATCTTGCCCACCAGCTCGCTGACGGAGGTGAAGGTGCCGCGGTGTATCGCCTGCCGTTCGATGATGCCGAACCAGACTTCGACGAGGTTCATCCAGGAAGCGGAGGTCGGGGTGAAGTGAACCTGGATCCGCGGGTTGTCCGCCAGCCACGTCTTGACCTCGACCCGCTTATGGGCGGCGTAGTTGTCCATCACCAGGTGCAGCTCCTGGGTCGGGTAGGCCTTCGCGACCTGTTTGAGGAACCGCAGGAACTCCTGGTGCCGGTGCCGCGGCTGGCACAACCCGGTGACCTGACCGGTCGCGATGTCCAACGCGGCGAACAGGGTGGTGGTGCCGTGCCGGACGTAGTCGTGGGTTCGTTTCTCCGGCACGAACGGTTGCATCGGCAGCATCGGAGCTGTCCGGTCCAAAGCTTGGATCTGCGACTTCTCGTCCACGCACAGCACTATCGCGTTCTCCGGCGGCGCCAGATACAGCCCGACGATGTCGGTGATCTTCGCGACCAGCTCCGGGTCGGTGGAAAACTTGAACGTCTCCGACCGCCACGGCTGCACCCCAGCCTCCCGCCACGCCTTGGCGACGGTGGAGTTGCTGGTCTTAAGGTGATCGGCCAGCAACCTCGACGACCAGTGAGTGATCCCCAGCTTCTTCGGCGGCGGTGTCAGGGTGACCGCGATGATCTTCAACCGGTCCACCTCCCGCGGCCGGCCAGACCGCGGTTCATCGACCAACCCGTTGATCCCGTCGGCGTCATACCGCGCCCGCCACGACGTCACCGTCGGCCGCGACACCCCGACCAACGCGGCGATCGCGGTGTTGCTCACCCCGTCAGCGGCCAACAAAACGATCCTTGCCCGCTGCGCCAGACCTGCCCTGATCGAGGAGGACCGAGTCCACTCCGTCAACCGCCGCCGGTCCCCGGACCGCAATGAAAGCGCCGCTACTCGCATGCATCATTGTCCCAAACACAACCGCCAAGCTATTTACGACACACCCTACTAGTGTCCGTAAACTCGTATCCGCATGCTCGGCGAGGTTATGAGACGTTGTAATACACGAGTCACGTGACACTTTCACCACCGCAACAACAGTCACTTTGCGCCCAACTGGTGCGACACCTGGATCGGTTACAACGCCGACGGCCTGTCGATTCCGGGTGAATCCTGACCCGGGTGTTCCTCGAACCCGCCCGGAACCAGTGGGTCCAGATTCAACCGGAGTTGACATGGCCGATGCCGCCGGCGCTCCTGGTGGAGCCGAATGGCTACTCAACGCTTGCCCGTAAACCGATCCGCGACTGGGCAGCCGTCCCCCCGGGTCGCGATGCATCGTTGATGGGTCCCTTGCTGTACGGCAAGCGCCGAAGGCAATCGAGCTACTTGCTGCGGTGCTGCCGTCGGGAGTACGAGATCCAGGTGATGACACCGCTGATGACGAACACCACGCCCACGACCCAGCGGATGGCTTGCACACCTGACGAGCCTGATGTGAAAGGAATCGTGGCGAGCCAAGCGATGCCGACTACGAGGAAGATCGGACCGGTCCATCGGGCCCACCACTGCTGGAAAGCGGAAGGCCGGACTGGGCTTGAGGTCACCGGTGCAGTCTGGACGAGACTTTGATGTACGGCAAGCGCCCGTCGACCACCCGCAGTTGGCCCCTGGCCTTCGGCTACGTCCGCGTCTCCACCGTCGACCAGGTCGAGAACGGCGCGAGCCTCGACGCACAGCGGATCGCCCTCATCGCCGAGGTCGACCGCCGCGGCTGGGAGCTCGAGCTTGTCGCCGACGAGGCCTGTCCATCAAGAACATGAACCGGCCCGCATTGCTCGCCGCGCTCACCCGGCTCGACCGCGGCGACGCCGACGCCCTGATCGCGATCCGGCTCGACCGGATCTCCCGGTCCGTCGCCGACTTCGCTGGCCGGCTCGACCGTGCCGGTCGCAAGGGTTGGGACTAGTCCTACTGTCGCCCGCGCTGGACCTCGCCGATCCAGCAGGCAGGTTCACCGCCAACGTCCTCGCCTCGGCCGCGCAGTACGAGCGCGAGCTGATCAGCGCCCACACTCGCGAGGGGATCGTCGATCGGTTCGGGGTTCGCTCGGTGGGACATCCACGCCTGGCAGGCTGGAGGAATTCTAAACACCGGTCGGAAGGCCGAATACGTCAACAACTCTGATCGGCTGCCCTTCGGTGGAGTAGGCGTACACGACGAGGAAGCCGGTTTGCTGCCCGGCGGCGCGACGGTCCGCTCGACCCTTGCGAGGGGCATGAGCGTGAAGCAAATACCGGTCGGCGGCTGTTGGGGTGGAACCTGCAGGTGGGCGGGCCACGTATGTAGGGGCGAAGGGGTGGTCATGGCTGATCGAGATGGTTTCACCGCAGTGGTGCAGGACCGGCTGGTGCCGTGGCGGCGGATGGCATTTCTGATGTGCGGGGACTGGGCTCGGGCCGAGGACCTGGTGCAGACGGCGCTTCTGCGGATGTACGGCAAGTGGCACCGGATCGACCTGGCCGGTGTCGATGCCTACGCCCGGCGGGTGATCACTCGGCTGGCCATCGATGAATCCCGCCGCGCCTACCGCCGGTCGGAGGTGTCCGCTGCGGATCTGCCTGACCGCCCGGCCCTCGGCGACGAGGCGACCGCCGGGCTGGACGTCCGCGCGGCGTTGCAACGACTGTCTGCCTCGCACCGGGCCGTGCTGGTGTTGCGGTTCTACCTGGACCTTTCGATCGCCGACACCGCGGCAGCGCTGGGTGTCGGCCAGGGGACCGTCAAGTCCCAGACCTCACGTGGCTTGACCGCACTACGTGCCGCGATCGCACTCGACTCGCTTGCCTATCTCTCGAAGGAGCTCCCGCGATGACCACCAATGAGGACGGCGGTGCCGGAATCGGCGAAGCGCTGCAACAGGCTTTCGGCGATGAACCGCCCTTGATGTTGAACGCCGGCGCCATCGCCCGGCAGGGCGCCCACGCGCTTCGCCGGCGTCGTGGGATGACCATCGGCGGGGCGGTCCTGGCAGTCGGCGTGCTGACCGCAGGGATCGCGGTAGGTGTACCTCGCATAGCTGGCACCGTCGGTACTGCCAGCGCGCACTCGGTACCCGGTTGCGGCGCCGTGGTCAGTACCGACGACCCGGCTGTCACCGCCTGGCAGAACGGGACCTCCGCGTCTCCGACCGGACCGACGTCGTCGTTCGGCACCGAGGCGACGTCGTCGTCCTCCGACGCCGCAGCGACCGAAGCCAGCACGACATCTGCTGCAGTGGCAACCGGTCCGACCGACGTCTACGGGCAACCGGTACCGGCCTGGTTGACCAAGTCGAAGGCGACCAACATGGCGACCGCGTTCGCCGCGTCGATACCGACTGGCGTTCACTTGTCTGCGCCCGCCGCCTCCGCTCGGGTGCCGTTGCCCTTCGCTGCGGGCTCCCACTTGGCAGGTGGCGGCGTCGTCGTCTCGGCTGGCTCTGCCCGCGCATTCCTCAGCATCGACGTCCAGATGTGGGACAAGGGCGCTCCGCCGTGCACCGCCAACCTGGCTCACCGGTACACCAGCGCGGACGGCAGCATCACCGACGTCATCGACGAACCGGGAACCAGTGAAACCGGGCACTACATGCTCGCCGAGTCCTACCGACCCGACGGAACATTGGTCAACGTCGGTCTCAACAACAGCGGCGGCATCGTGCCTCCGACCGCCAACCTGCCGCTCACCGTTCAGCAGCTCGCAGCAATCGCCGCCGCACCCGCACTGGCCATCACCGCCGAGTAAGACTGCACTGGTGACGGCCGGAGTCGCCGCCGTTGTGTCTGATTGCTCGCGTTCATAGCTACATCCGTAAAGCAGCCGCACACGGATCATAAAATAGGACAAGCAAACGATGGAGTACGTGTCATTCCCGTTGCCTTGTAACGTAACTCGTGCACGAATGACTGACTACGTTGCGTTATAAAGTAACGCGTACACGAGTTGCGTTACACCGTGAAAGCCCCGTGACGCCAGCGGCATGACGCACAGCCGTCCGATAGAAGATCCGGGACCGCACACCGCGAAGACTCCATTCAAGTCGACCCGGCCGCGCCCGCGGCTAGCTCAGCGGGAGGGGTCCACTCGCGCGTTATGGAGCCGGACTGGGATCACGAAGGCCACGAACAGCGGGACGATCGCCAGGGGAATCGCCCAGAGACCGACGGAACGCTGCTGAAGGCCGGCGCCTCCGAACACAGCGAGTACGAGCTCTGAGAAATAGGGCACCGCGATCCGCCAGTCCATGCGAGGCGAGTCGGCCCTTCGGAACGCGACTATTCGGCGATCCACGTTCAGACGATCAGACAGCAAGCCCGCGACGGCGGCCAGCAGCCAACCGCAGACCATCACCACCCAATCGACCATCAGGCAAAGGCTAGCTCTGCCCGCACAGAACCGTCATCGGTCAGCGATCGCGTCTGTCGAGTCCCGTGGAGGTGTAGCTGCGCACAGCCACTATGGGCGGCCGCCCTGCTCGCCGACGCGAGGCGTGAGAAGCGTCGTGAGCAATCCAGCCATGAGGCAAACCAGGAATGCAACGGACCACCATGTGCCTCGCACCGTGATGGATAGAACGAAGAAGATAACGGTGAGCACCAGGAGGGCAAGAACGAACCTGCGTCGTGATTGAGACGACCGATCCCAGGCACTGCCAGGCCTAGGCCAACGTCGCGTCTTCCCCATCGCGCGATCCTAAGCCGTGAGACCGCCGCCTCTTGGCGAAGGCCCTAGGTTCTTGTGTCGGAATCTGCCATGAAGCGGTCGGATGCCCACGCGGCGATGTTCGAAGGCGGAACGGTGACCGGACGGGATCCGTGACCGGTCTCGAGCGTTTAGGCGCGGATACCGTGCTCCGCGCGCGGACCGGGCCCGTACGCGAAATCGGCACTCGACTAGACCAAACGTGGGATGATACGAACATGCGCTTAACCGGCCCCCGACCGCCCCGCCAGCCGATTGATTGGTCGGCGACGCGTGCCGGCGACTGGTGGCCCCGCGTCGCACTAGTGGTCGTCGCGCTGGGGTTGACAGAACTTCCCAACACCTGGTGGTCATGGGGCCCGGTGATAGCTTGGGCCGCCGCCTGCAGCTTCGTGCCGGCACTCCCTAGAAAGTCGCTCGCCCCATCACCTGTGCCAGCTGGCCGCGATGAAGGCAACGTCGACGACAGCGTTCACTTAGCAGCGGATGCGACCGATCAGGAGCCGCCACTTTCCGCTGCGGAGTTCGAAGTCGTTTGGCAGCAAGCCAAGGAGTCTGGCGCACGAATTTAGGTGCGTTTAGGTCAGAAAGGCCTTCGAAGTCTCGCTGCCGTCTGCGTCGTATCGACCCGGTGCCACTGATCTAAGGGGTCGGTGGTGCCGGGCATGCGTGGAACTCGCGGAGGACCAGTACTGGATCACACCTCGGCCACTAGCCCCCGCAGGACCACTACGGATGGTCCTGCGGTGGCCCGAGCTGGGCATCGAGGAGACCGTCACCGAACTCGACGGCACTACGATCGCCGCCGCCGGCCGGGTCGCCGACGTTCTCTGGGCGCCAGAACCAGCCCTAGCACCACCTCGCTCACTGGCCCCACCGACCATCGGATGGTTCGCACAAGCCCTCCACCGCTGACCCATGATCACCGTTCAAGGATCGGTGTCAGGTTACGGACGGAGGGCCACTGAAGGGCAAGATCGCCGGGGCAAGGCCACCCATGATCACGGACTCGAGCGCGCCATATGGTCTGGCGAAGAACTCGGCGCTAGCGCCGTCGGGACGGCTGACGGCACCATGACACGAGACGGGAACCGAGCTGGCCTGTGCGCGTCCTCGGAAGGTGATCAACAAGCGCCGGCAGCGGCTGATGTGGCTGACCGGCGCGGCCCTTTCGGCCGGGTCCGGGGTGGTGATCATTGTGTTGGTTATCGTTCACGCCCTTCAGGCCGAGTACGCCGAAGGGTTACGCGCCGATGCCACGGGAACCGCCGGTGGCGTCGGTACTGGTGGCGTGCCCTCGAATACTGGGCTGCTCATTGGAGCCGCGCTGATCGCCGCAGTGCTCCTGGTTGTCCTGATGGCGCGCGCTTCCGGCTCAGCACGGGGCCGTCGATCAACGGGCCCCGCCAGCTGATCACCCGAGCCTGCAGAAGTACCCAGAACCTCCCGGTTGGCGATCGCCCATCGGCGACCCCGCGGTGGCGCGCAAACCGAGATCGCATACCTATCACGGTGCTGCATGATTGCCAGCATGCCCGATGACACCCGAGAGCCGGCCAGTCTCCGCGACATGGGATTACGGATGAGGCCTGGGGATCGGTGGCCATTCGAGCCGCCTGCGCCCGAGCTGGGACCCGATGGCGGCGTAGACGCTCCGCTCGGGCCGAATCCGCCGCCAAGCCTCGCGAAAACGGCAGAACCACCTGACTCTTCGCCTGACCGGTAGTAGGGGCGGGAAGCCGGTGACCATGCGCGGATTACCGAGTGCCGATCCCCGACCGGTGGTCGATGGGTATGGAGGAGCGCTGCAGTCAGGCCCTCGTCCGGGCCGATTGCGTGCTGTCATCGCCTGTCGGTCAAACCCGGTGGGCAACAATTGATCGATCCGCCGATCGTTGATCCGTCGGTTTGCGACGATGATAGTCATTGGTGCAAAACGAGCGTCGACTGACGCATCTCGGAGGCCGATCGAACTGCACGGGGACGAGGCTCCACGGCCGCAGGCAGAACGGCTCGGAGATGCAACCTTTTTATCGAGGTGCCCGTCTGTCGATAGAAGGGAGAATCTTATGATTCGAACAGGTGTTGGTCCGGTCGCTCGATTAACGCCGGGACTGATCAGCGCTGCCCTAGCCGGTGGCGTCGCTACGCCGGCCGCCGCCTGATGGTGCGGAAGGGTGCGGTGATGCGTCGCTGGGTGCGGGGTGTGACGGCATTCGTCGCCATTTGCGCCTCGGGCTGCGCGTCCCCCGTTGCGGTGTCTACACCGCCGGCGGCGACGGCGTCAGCCTCGGCAAGTGCGCCGGGCGAAGGCTCCTACGTGGGGGTGCACTGGATAGCGACCCAGGTGTCGATCAACAGTGTCACTCACTCGATCCCGACCGGTATGGCAGTCACCGTCGACTTCTTGCAGTCCAGGTCCGTTGTCTTCAGCGACGGCGTCAACGCGATCGACGCTCATTGGGCACCGCTGCCCGATGATGCCGTTCGCGTGGAGGACGCCCGCTCCAGCGCTGTCGGATATGTGGGCCGTGATGCCCAACAGCTCGCCGCTATCCTGGCAATCCAGCAGATCACCGCTCCCTCCCTTGCCGGCGAGTCAGCCGCTGAGATCACAGTCACCCGCACTGGCGGCGTTCTCACGCTGGCGGGAAACACGGTGCAGATCTCCTACCGGAACGCCGGACCCACAGCACCTGAAATGACGCGATCCGCCCCCGCGACCACCAATCCAGCCGGCCCGTCGCCAGACCATGGACCCCTAGCGGCCTCGTCGGCGGCTGGTGACGTAGGAGCCGCGAAGCCCTATGACCTCCTCACCCACTGTGGAGTGAGGGAAGCTTTGATCAAGAACACCTACTACTTGGCCTCCCCGGTGCTCGACGACGGCAACGGGAACCCGCCACCGGGCTGGGGCAATCCGTACGACAGCGGCACGATCACCATCAACGCCGATAAGACGGCCGACTTTCGCGACAGCGCAGGGCACCAAGCCCACTTCGTCGTGCGGCCCGGCGCGAGAACCTGGCTCCGCGCCTGCGCATGACGGCCTGACTCCGCCCTATGCCTCAACCTTCGTGGCCAGGCCGAGGGGCGCGCCTGTAGTCGTTATCCAGTCGGTCGGGAGTGAGCTGCGCTGCGCTCGGATCCGTGCTGAACGGCGCAATTCGCTTTGCTTCGTCAGCCCGGAAGCGGATCGCTCTGTGGGCAGGACGCGACCATAGACTTCCGCGGTGGCCACGTTCCTCACTTACAAGCGGTGGCGTCTGCGCGACGGTGTGAATATGCAAACAGTGATCAATATGGTCCGCGATCGGATCGCCCCTCACTACGAGGTGCTAGATCCGACCGTTCGGCTGGGTCTCGAGCAGATCGACGGCGCTCAGGCGGTGTTGGCCACTCAGCGCTGGCTCAGTCGCGAACGTCGAGACCGGACGGTAGGGGAGCTACCTTCCAGGCATGGCTTGATGCATACCGTCCGCTCCTTGAATGAATCGCCCCGGCTCGAGAAGCATCGGCCAACGTCCAGCTACCTCACTACTAAGCAGATCGCGAACCCTATTGGCCCGTATCGATCACAACGGGCGCATCCCACGGGTGCCTGCCGGCTGGTCTACGGAGTGTTAAGCCCTCGACAAGCGGCTACTAAAGCTGACTTGGCCAGAGACCGGATCTGCAGTCGATGTGGTCCGTCACGAACCGTATCTACTGCGGCGTCGGTGGTTCCGGGCGCGAACGTTTAAGAGACAGCTGACCGTCCGAACCACCCGGCTGGGCGTGATCAGTTTGTTGGTCCCCAGGGCTGCGTCCGGAGTCGACGTTGGCTGCTGCCTTCTGCAAGAACCCAACCGTGGGCACTTAGCGGTAGCTCTTGGTACGTCCATCGGCCAGGGTCGTCCTGACGGAGACGGCGATAACGGAACATGTCGTGCGCCAACGTGCGATGCGGCGTCTTTCCCTGCCTCACGTATAGCTTCACCTCAACGCGTTCGCCGTCGGAGGTGAGAACGGGAGCCCCGAGCCGATCGAGCAGCTGGGCAATTTGAGGCTCCCGCGCATCGGCGTCGGCCAGCAACGTTCGAACCACGGGTCTCACTCCTTTGCTGTAAGAAACCACCGAACTCCTCATCACTCTAAAGGTGGTGCGGCTGCCCGACCAGCGTTGCGTTCCGCCATTTGCGCGACCCAGGCCTACGTCGCGGTGTTCTAGGACGCCACTGACACCCCTACGGTTCTCGAAGAGCGGATCTATCCGGCCTGCGCGCTTCGAATGCGTCCGTCGTCGCCGTACTCGACGCGCACTCGTGTGGGCGCGCCGTCCAGAGTTCCCAGGTTCGGCCGTACGGTGCGACCCTGCTCAGCAGCTAACGCCTCCGCCTCCGTGCAAGTCAGTCCGATGTACGGCTCAACCGGCAACTGTCGGATGGCCTCGAAGCGGGCGCGTCTGGTCTGCGGGGCTTCTCTTGATGCGATCGACTTGACAGCCGGCATGGGTGAGACGGAGCGACGACCCGCGTCCCCGACCTTCTCTTGCTCCACCATGGCACCAAGTATGGGAGGTACCCGATAACTGGCATCTTCGGGTAGCCGACTCAAACTGGCGGAGACGCCGTCCAGAAGCTGACAGCCGACCGGTCAGCGATCGGTAACCGGAACGGATCCGTGTCCGGCGGCGTTGTAGCCCGACCGGGTTGCCAATCCGTGCATCTATCTAAGGTGACTGTTACTCCCTCCGGCTTGCGCCCGACTGCGTGATAGGTCTTGATCGCTTCTTCGCTGCACTGTTCGGTAACCAGTCAGCCGGCTTAAGGTTGTTCGAGGCCACGCGCATCGTCGCTGCATCCTCGTAGCGCCCGGATACCGGGTGACCGCCGTTCGCCGGGGCGTTCACGTTCTCATCCGGAGGCTGGACGGCGCCGGGGTCAAGAAGCTGCAACCGATTCCTCTGCTGCTACGTCCTGGTACGTCACGGCCGGTGAGAGCGGTTCCAAAGATTAGGAGGTCCGATGCGTGGCCGACCGGTGCAGATCATCAGCGGGCTGGTGTGCCTCTTGATCGTGCCCGGTTGCGGGCGCCAGGTCGCGCCGCCCTCCCCATCGGTCACCAGCCAATCAGTTGCGAGCCGACCACTTGCCGGCACGCAGTGGCTGCTCGATGCATCAAAGGCCACCCTGTCGATTACTGGCACCCAACTCAGTGCGACCAACGGGTGCCAAGAACTGGACGCCACGGTGGCCGTGCAGGGCAGCTCGCTGGAGCTCACCGACGTCCGGTTATCGGCCGGCCCGTACTGCCCGCAGGTTGACGTGCCCGGCCAGACCGTCTTCCAGGTGCTGACCACCGACTCAGTGTCGTGGAACGTGCAGGTCAACCGTTTGACGGTGACCAACGCTCGCGGACTCGCGCTGCACTATCGGGCCGGCTGATCGACTCGTTCAGCAACGGGCCCGCAAGTTTCCGACGCCAGGTCGCCACCCGCTGCCCGGCCGCTGCAAGATCGGCCCAGCCAGTCTGTCGTCCCCCGGGGTGAACGCTTCGGGGTCAACGCCGCGGCCGGCAAGCAAGGCGGTGAACTACCGCACACCGCCCTCATACGCGCGGGCGGTGTGCGGGCTCATGGTGCCCTCACCATCGGCGCTCGGTTATCCGCGAATGGTCACCGGCTTACCCGGCACCAACTACCGGTCAGGCGATCAGTCAGGTGGTTCTGCCGATTCCGCAAGGCTTGGCGGCGGGTTCGGTCCGACCGGAGCGTCCACGCCGCCATCGGGTCCCATCTCGGGTGCAGGCGGCTCGAATGGCCACCGATCCCCAGGTCTCATCCTTAATCCCATGTCGCGGAGACTGGCTGGCTCTGGGGTGTCATCGGACATGCTGGCAATGATGCAGCACCATGACAGGTCACGCGATCCGGGTTGCGCGCCAGCGGGTCGCCGGTGGGCGATCCATGACCGGTGACGCCCGAGGGGTGCAACTTGCCGCCCCATCTTGCTGTTCCGACCGCTGGGCGATGAGGCTCCAATCGCCGCCTCTCGAAGGACAGTTGTCGGGCCGCCCACTGGGCCTGCACACTGGCCACATGGGAAGAACGCACGAGGTCTCTGGCATAGAGGGCCTGCCGATCTATCTGGTCTCGGCTGAACAGCCGTGGATCATCAGCGAAGACGACTTCATCGATGGTGTCCCGCTTGGCGACCTCATGAAGCGGCTCACCCCCGGCGAGCACCTCTACCTCGTCGACTACGCCAGTGACCCCGCCCGCACCAAGCTCACCTGCCTGATCTGAGCGGCCGACAACAGCCGGCCGACCCCTGAGCACGCAGCGACGCTGCTGCTAACGGAACGCCCGAAAGCCGATCGTCTGCCGGTCAGCGTTCCCCATCAGACACACCAGCGCCAGGTCTGACTGAGTCCGTGGTCGCCCGCCGGCACAAGTTAGACCGGGTCAGGATTCACCCGGAATCGACACGGGTCGTTTCAGATGCGCAGTTCGTACCCCGACTGACATCGGTCATGGGTCGGTGGCCGAGCTTGACATCCGGTTTCCAAACAGCATGGTGTGGTTTGATCCAGGCGTGATAGGCGATGCATCGGCGCAAGCCACTCCCGAGCCTCAGCCGCCGGCTCCACTTCCGTGGTGGCGACTGGCTCTGGGTGTTCTTGGAGGAGTGGCCGTTTTCCTGCTCGCGTCGCTTGTGCGAGGCAACTTCAGCTGGATTAGCCTCGTCGGAGCCATCATTGCGACAGCTGCCGGTATCGCCTATATGGCATGGCGACGTAGGCACTGAGTTCCAGCTCCGTAACCGCGACCCAAGGAGCGGGGCAGCCCGCAAGGCGAACGCTGATCGGTCGGGTCCGTCAGAGCACTGATGGTGGCGAACAATCCGCTGCTGGTGAACGCTGTGGGATCGGAACCGAGCCGTCAGGCCTGACTTGCTGAAACCGGCTTCCGAAGTCGGCGTCAAGCTGGTGAGGGTGGTCGACCATGCTGCGCGACGGCTCAGTGGTCGGGTGACCGCTTCGGCACTGAAACGACATCCGCGGTAATCCGGACCCGGTCGCCAGCACGGCAACGATGAATCAACGAGGTCGTGGACGATGAGAGAAGCCACAGTGCGACCGCTAGGGATACCCAGAACAGCCAATCCAGGTGCTCATGGTTGACGAGGTTGACGACGAGAAAAAAGAGCACGAGCACAATGACACCGGCGCTTTGCGCTGCCGGGGTGAGCTTGAGGTCGCGTCTACGCCCGTTCAACCAGATCTTCATGAGCAGATGATGCGTCATCCGGGGCCTCAGGGGTGCTCGTTTCATGGCAGCGGTGCTTCAGCAACGTAGTGAACGTGGCCGTGCCGTCTCGGTGAAGGCCCACATCGCCACCGTCACCGATTGACGATCGGTGACCGGGACCGCAACAACTGGGCAGGCCCGCCCTCGCGACAGGTGCTCAGGCGCGCTCAGAATGGACTGGCCGCGCCGCCATCGGCGAGACCGCGGCGTACGGATGCCACCCAATCTTCCCAACGTGCTGGGTCGGAATGAAGGTACTGCAGGAAGAGATTGAGCGGCTCCGACGGGGTCTGCTCAAGGGACGCGTAGAGGTCCACCATGTAGAAGGCGGCCCGGAACGCCTCATCGAGCGTCAGTGAATCGGGCAGGTCGTCCGCCACTGTCGGCCTGGGGAGATCGGTCATGACCTCAGATTGCCACCGCTAACCGTTCCGCGGGTGATCAAGTTCAACCCGGGCGATGACCCGGTCGGCGATCGGCAACCGGTCGGCAATCGGCTCGCGCCGTGTGGGGCCCGTTGGGTTGCTGCGCCTCAGACGATGTGGTCAGCATCGCGGGTGGGGAAGCGAGCGTTCGCTCCTGCTGTGATGGCCCGGGTTGCGATGAACACGACGAGCGGCGTGACTACAAGCAGGGTCCACTTCGACAAGTCGAGATCACCTCGAGGGCCTGACTGCCCCGTGAGGTTGTTACCCAGGTCGCCGGCCAGTCCGTAGGACAGGTACTTCGCGGCCACCATGAATGCCGCCAGACCCGCGCCGATCGGCAATACCGCCCGTCCCACAGCGCTTCTGAGTGCCGCAACTCCGGCGGCGAGCGCGAGCAGCGCAACTACCAGCGACAGCCAGGAGAGGTAACCGGTCGTTCCGGTTGATAGCTGGAGGTGATTGGAAACTGAGACCGCCAGGCCAGCGCAAACTGCGGTCACCCCGATCGCCGCGGCCCACCACCGCCTCACCTGGGATCGCCCGCGGACGACCCAGGCCGGTGAGGCCAACGCGATTGCTGCGATCACCTGCACGCCGAACCAGCCCAACGCGTTGGTCACGGTCTGGAAGTTGTGATCGGCGTACTCGACGACCTGAGCGGCCAGGTATGCGGCCACGCCGAGCGCCGCGGGCCACCGCGCCCACGACGGACGCCCGAACAGGCACAGCAGGGCCGTCACGCACCACAGCAGCCATGCTGGGATGTCAGCTCCGAACGGCAAGTTTTCCATCCCGAACCCGCCGACCTGCGCGTCGATGTACAGGGCGGTGGCAGCGGGGAAAAGCAGCAGCATAGGCAGCACGACGGCGAGTAGTCCCATCGCGTCCCGCGCCGCCGCAGGCGCCGGGGACATCATCCGCCACGCCCACGTGCGGACGCTGAACCGCAGCAGCGCAACAGATTCTGCCGGCGATGGGCGACGCTGTCCCGGATCGGCCCGTTCCATTAGTACGTCCACCAGCTCCCGCCCCCGGGACCGCCGGTAGCTCGGCGGGAACAGCCACAACAACCGGCTGTAGGACCGCTCCAACCGCGCGTGTGGATCGACGGTGCTCATGCCAGCAGTCCCTTCCCCGTAGCCAGCCGCGACAGTGCCAGCTCGGCCTGCCGGGCGGAACGCTGTGCTTCCTGGGCCAGCCGGGACGCGCCGGCACTGGAGAGTCGGTAGTACCGACGCAGCCGCGAATCCACCACTTCTTCGTGGTCGAACTCGATCAGGCCCTCCCCGGCCAACCGGTCCAACGCCCCGTACAGCGTCCCCACCCGCAGCACCACCGCCCCATCGGACTGGGCCAGCACATCCTTGATGATCCCGTACCCGTGCCGCGGTTCACCGGCCAGCGCACTCAAGATCAGAAACGACGCCTCGCGCAACCTAACCTCTGCCATCGCAGCACCATATATCGAGTAGCGGAGTATGCCAAGAGGTGGCACTGCGGCTGCTCGACGAATCGACGACCGGTCAACGGTCGGCAACCGGTCGGCATTACTTGCGCTGCGGTGTTGCCGGCCGGAGACCGGTTGAGGTGTGGAGATGCTGTCGTGGAACCACGATGGCGCCGGTCAGTGCTGCGACCTTCCAGGGTGTTGAGGCCCTCTAGCCCGCCGTGGGTTAACGTCCGGCGGTGATGCATCGACAACGGGTGGGCCTGATTGTCATCTGCTCGGCTGTGCTGCTGGTTGCGGTGATTACGGGTTTGCGCCCGGACCGCGTGGCCGGTGTCGCTCAGGCCACTGCGGTCGCGGGGCCCCCGGCAGTGGGTGAGTGCGTGGTGGACCCCCTGCCGAAGCCGCAGTTGGGTGTTACTGCTCCAGTCCTGGCTAACTCAGGTGGCACCGTCCCGGTGTATCCGGCGCAGCAGATCCAGCCGTGCACCGGAGCCCGCTACGGCGAGATCACCGCTGTCATCGCCGCACCAAAGCCCACCGTGGTCACGGGCGACGACACCGACGGCCGATTCTTAGACGACCCCAACGAAGGCAGCTGCTCCGAACCCGCGCAGCGGTATCTGGGTACGACAACGGAGCCGACCCAAAGTTTTTGGCAGGGCCGGATACTGCAGTTCAGCGTTGCGTTGTCCAGACCCTCGACACGTCAGGAGGCGGCCGGACAGCGGTGGGCGGCGTGCATCGTGACCCTGCCGGCTTCCGACCAGGCGTCCGCTCCTCCGCGGTATGGCAGTTCTTTGCGCGATGCAGTGCACACCGGCCGGTACCGCGACCAACTCGGCGACTGCATATCAAACTTTGACTGGGACGGCGGACTGATCAGCTGCACCCAGCTCCACCTACTCGAAGTGATGGGCTGGGGTGACAGCGGCGATCATCCGGTCACCGGCGCGCAGTTGGAGTCGAGCTGCCAGCAGCTGGTCCGCCAACTGACCGCCATGCCCGATCCGACCGCCGGCGGCGCGCTGTCCATCCAGATCGGAGTCAAGGAAGGGAACCGCATCGCTATCCGCCCCTCGCAGGTGCCGGCCCACTCGGCTGTTTCGTGCGGCGTCACTACCGCCAACCGCGAACTTCGCGGCAGCCTGCTGGGACTGGGCCGACAGCCCATCCCCTGGGCGTAGGCGTCGCATATCGCTGCCGTGGGTGTCGGTGTCGTCCAGATGCTGCATGCCGAAAGCCGATCGCCGACCGGTCAGCGTCCGCTGATCCATCGGTGACCGGCTGCTGATCCCAGAACTAGAGTTCTGGACTGCCGAACTCCGGTCGCCCTCGCCACCGGCTCAGCGACGACCACGAGGCGGGAGGTGGCTTGCGACGGGACTCGACCTTACCTAGCCGCGGCCGGCGAGAAATCTGGAAGGCGACATCGCAGCTGCGCCAGGAGGCACGTGAACGTTCAGCTCTTCCGATGCCTGTACTCGATGGAGACGAGCATCAAGGCGCCTGCAACAACGGCCGCCAATCCGCAGACGACCTGCACGGGTGGGTGGCTGGCGTTGGAAGCGGTGAACGTCAGTATCACCCCAAGGAAAACGATCATCAGGCACGGCACCAGCCATGGTCGACCGCGAAGGAAAGTCATCCCACACCAGAGCTGTTGGACGGTCGCATGGTGACAGGCTAGCTGCACTTATTGACGCATCGCGAGACGGCCTGAGTTCCAGGCCACTCTGGCACACCTAAACTTTCTGCTCTGCGGTGGCGCCCTGTAGACGTCGTCCGCATGCGGGGCTGCCCGTCTCAACTCCGGTTGAATCTGGACCCACTGGTTCCGGAAAACCCGGGTCAGCCTTCACCCGGAATCGACAGCCCGCGAGAGAAACGGGGTCTTAGCCTGGAGCCGATAGACCAACGACAGCCGGTAACGCCGGGACCCGCCAGGGTCGCAACTTGCACGCGCGTCCCACAGCACCCGTCCGGTGACGCATCCCGCAGAGGTACGGCGAATTTTAACGGTCGACGCAACAATAATAGCTTGGATTGTTCGGCGTGAATGTAGTGCACGTTCGCTCGCGGTGTCTATCTTTGCTGCTCAGGCGGTTCTCGACGCCGCGCGGAAACGGGTGGCAGGGGTCTGGTAGTCGAGGGTCTTTCGTGGTCTGTCGTTGAGTAAGCATGTAATGGCGGTGACGTGCTCGTGGCTGTGTTGGGAAAGGTCGGTGTTCTTTGGGAAGAATTGTCGAGCAAGGCCGTTGAAGTTCTCGTTTGCGCCCCGCTGCCAGGGGCTGCTGCGCTCGGCGAAGTAGATCTTCAGGCCGGTGGCTGCGGCGAGCTCCTTGTGGCGGGCCATCTCGGTGCCCTGGTCCCAGGTGAGCGTGCGCGCCAGGTGCGGTGGGAGCTGGGCGAACGCCTGCTGCACCGCGGCGTTCACGGTCAGCGCGGTGTGATCGCGAGGCAGGTTGACGATGATCCCGTAGTGGGTGACTCGTTCCCGCAGGGTGATCATCGCCGACGTCGAACCGGCCCCGATGATGAGGTCTCCCTCCCAGTGCCCGGCTTCGATGCGGTCCTGGACCTTCGCCGGCCGGTCGCTGATCATGGTCATGTTTCGGACAGCCCCGTCCTTGCGGGAGCGGGTGTTCGCGTGTGAGCGGCGCAGCTTGCGGCCAGTGCGGAGCTTGGCGGTATAGCGGCTGTGCAGGCACCGAGTGCCCGGGACGATCAACGCCCGGTAGATCGTCTCGGCGCAGACGGTGCGGGCCAGCTCGTCGGGATGCTGCGCGCGTAGCCACCCGGCGATCTGCTGGGGCGACCAGTACCTGTTGAGCTTGCGCTGGACGACGTCGCGTAGCCGGGCGTCGGTGAGCAGCTTGAGCTCGCGGGGTCGCCGGCGTTGCTGCTTGGCTGCCTGCTCTGCCTGGTGGGGCTGGTAGCGGCTCTGTTCGTCGCTGTGCCGGTGCAGCTCGCGGCTGATCGTGGAGGGGGAACGGCCGAGCTGCGTGGCGATCGCCCGCAAACTCAGCCCGTGCCCGCGCAGGTCCGCGATCTGCAATCGCTCCAGCAGCGTGAGATACCGGCCGACTCCAATCGGCTGTTCAGCACGCTTAGCGGGGTCGCCGCGGCGCCGGATGTTCCGGCCGGTTCTGGGGTGCAAGTTCATGATCTTGCAAGCCTCGGTGTTGCTGTGGCCCTGGCCGATCAACTGCCAGTAGCGGGCGTGTCGGGCCTGCCTGGCTGTGCTGCCGCGCGGCTGCAACAGCTCCTGCGCGTGCCGCGCCGCGCTGACGACGGCGTCGTGATGGGCTGCGCGGGCGGCGCGCTGAGCTCCTGCCAGTGCCCGGTGTCGTTCGGCCTCCCACCGCTGCGCCCGGTCGGCGTCCAAGCGCAGCCCTCGGGCTGCCAAACGCACCGGCACCCGGTCCTGGCGCAGCTGCACGAACCTGCGCTGCAGCCAACGGTAGCCGGTGGACCGACCGACCCCGGCCACGCCGGCGGCGGCCAGCAGCGACTCGCCGCGCTCATAGGCGCACCAGAACACCGCCTCCACCCCCGTCGGACGCCGCAAGTGATGCCGACCCTCGCCCGCGCACCGGGCGTTGTCCCAAGCCGGCATCAACGACGATACGAAGCCGAGGGAATCCTGCGCCTCGAGCATCGTCGAGCCGGCGGCACGCAATTCGTTGAATGCCTCACGAACCCAGCGCCGAGCCGTTTCCTTACCGACTCCGGCCGCGCGGGCGGACTTTGTGAGACTCCGCCCCTGGCTCAAAGAGGAGAGCAGACGAACTCCTGCAGGCGAATCCCTCTGTAAATGCACCGACACCACACCTTAAGTTCGGGTGTTGCGTCGGTCACTAGAACTCGCGGTACCACCTACGGGACGACTGCGCTCGACCTTCACGTGGTGCAGGCACTACCCGGTGCCTGGAGCCCATCCCTCGGGCTGCGCCGGCTTCCGTAGTCCTCAAGAGGACCGGCGCGCTCTTGAGCGACTCTGTCTACGGTCCGATTGTGTCTCATAACTCGTGTCCATAACTGCCTCTGTGGACCATACGTACACGACTTATGAGACATGGCAAGCAAAGGATCGTTTATGAGACGCTTCACTGCTAAGACCATCGCCGCAGGTCGCGGTTGTAACGTAACCTGTGTACGCAACTACGTCACGAGCACCCGCGTTTGCGATACATTCAAGCGGTCAGGACAGGTTACGGACGGGTCTCGACCCGCGACCAACACCCGGAAGCAGACGATGACGCCCAGACCGCCGCTGACCGTGAGCGGGTGTTAATCGAAGGCCCACGCCGCCCGCAGTGAGACAACGCCGCCCTGCACGCGGCGAGGGCCGGCGGCCAATTGGTCATCACCGAGCTCGACTGGCTTGGCTGGTCCCCGGAGCACCTGATCGAGCTGTTCGGACAGCGGCAGCTCGACGGGATCGACCTCGTCGTCCTGGACCAGGGCATCGACACCTCCGCAGCCGTTGGCAGATGATCTTCCACACCCTTGGAACGATCGCCGAGTCGAACACGCCCTCATGTCCGAGCGCACTTGCGACGGCCTAGCCGCCGCCCGGGCCCGCGGCCGCGTCGGCGGCCGCGTCGGCGGGCCAAAGCCAAACTTCGGCCACGACAGGCCGAGCTGGCCCGGGCCATGTACGACCAGGTCGACGACGACAAGAGCAATTGGACCGTTGCTCGAATCGCCGCCGAATTTGGGGTCACCCGCCCCACCATCTATCGCTACCTCGAGCAGGAAGCCTTCGTAGCCCCGGCGGCTGGCAAGCGACGACCGCGGTGGCTACATGTATATGAATGTTTGTCGACTGGACCGACCTTGCACACGGCTTTGAGAGCTTCGCGCCCTTTGAGCAGGCACGTCGATGACTGTCTCAGCCCCGCGGCTGCCTGGTGGGGTCCCTGCACCGCCTACGAAGGCACTGCTCGGCCCGCAAAGGATCACAAGTGGGTAACGACCCTTCCCATCCGGATTACTTAGGCGTTAGCTCACCGCTAAGCGAAGTGACGAACGAAGGAGTTCAGTGGTCACTGTCCGATCGATCGACCGGGGCCGGTTGGTGCCGTCGGCGATCCTGGCGTTGCTGGGGACCCGGGGTCCAACGTCACGCGCGGACCTGGCGCGGACGCTGGAGCTGAGCTCGGCGGGGATCACGCAGCTGACGAAGACGTTGATCGCCCGCGGTCTGGTGGAGGAGTTGGACACCTCGCCGTCGCAGGGCGGCCGTCCCGGCCGGCTGCTGGGGTTGGTGCGGTCGGCGGGTTCGGCGGTGGGGGTGAAGATCACCGCGGATCACGTTGGCGTTACGCAGGTCTCGTTGGACGGGTCATCCGCCTCCACCCGTCGGCATGGTTTCGACCCGTCCCGGCCGGACGCTCTGGATCATCTCGCGCATCTGTTGAAGGCCGACATCGAGCGGATGGAAGGCCACCTTTTGGGGGTCGGGGTGGGAGTGCCCGGCTCGGTGGATGCGCAGCACTCCGGTGTGGTGTCCGCGCCGACGTTGGGCTGGTCGGATGCGCAAGTCGGGCCGATGCTGCGGGCCCGGCTGGGACTGCCGGTGCTGGTGGAAAACGATGTGAACACCCTCGCAGTGGCGGACCGGCTCTACGGCGCCGGACAGCAACATTCGACATACCTGGTGGTGACGATCGGTCGGGGCATCGGCTGCGGTGTCGTCGTGGATGGCTCGGTGTATCGGGGGGCGTTCGGCGGGGCGGGGGAGATCGGGCACCTGCCGGTGGTGTATTCCGACGGTGCGGAGTGTGGCTGCGGTTCGCTCGGCTGCCTGGAGGCCTACGTCGGCGACGACGCGCTGGTCCGCACCGCCGTCGCAGCAGGTGTTCTCGAGCCGGGGCAGGAGATCGGTGACCTGTTGACGGCCGCACGGTCCGGCGTGGCCGGCGCGGCAGAGGTGTACCGGGACGCGGCCCGGACGTTCGGCGCCGCACTGTCGGGTGTGGTGCACACCCTGGACCCGGAGGTGGTCATCCTCTCCGGTGAGGGCATCGACGCCTGGCCGTTCTGGGAGTCCGGGTTCGAGGAGACCTTCCGCCGGCATCTGATGCCGCGGTGGCGCAGCACCCCGTTCCTGGTACAGGCGTGGGATGAAAGCAAATGGCTGCTGGGCGCCGCCTGCCTGGTCCTGGCCACCCCGTTCGACACCGTCGGGATCGGCGGCGACCAGGGCCGCCTCGTGCGGGACCGACTGCACGACAACGGGTCCCGGGTGCCGGCATGACCATGCTCAAGACCCGCAGCAACGCCGCGACGCCGGTGAAGGTCCCGCCGCACCCTTCCCGCCGCCGCCGCACGGGCGGATGGCGCAACGCCGGCTGGGCGTTGTTCTTCCTGCTGCCCAGCGCTGTCCCGCTGATCATCTTCACCTTCGTGCCGATGGTCGCCTCGTTCTGGGTCAGTCTGCACAAGTGGAACCTGATCTCCCCGATGAAATGGGTCGGCTTCGCCAACTACACCAAGCTGCTGAAGGACCCACAGACCACCAAGATCTTCCTGCACACCCTTGCCTACATCGTCGGCTACCTCCCGCTGGTGTATATCGGCGGCCTGGCCCTAGCCATGGCGCTGAACAAGAAGATGGCCGGCCGGTCGTTCTTCCGGGCGGCGATCTTCCTACCCGTGGTGACCAGCTGGGTTGTCGTGGCGTTGGTGTGGCAGTGGCTGCTCAACCCCGCCAACGGCCTGGTCAACCACG
>CAXSEW010000002.1:0-35398 GCA_964236185.1 uncultured Nakamurella sp.
TGCCGACCCCGCCCTTCAAGCTCAGCACGCTGGCCACCAACATCGGCAAACCGTACAGGCTGCAGGTGACGGATCGGCTCAACCGGGCGGGCGCCGGCTGGAGATGCTGCGCGCCGCCGGGCAGCGATCAGCCGGCCCGGGACGGACCCCGATACGCTGCCCGCAACGGCACACCTGCCATCAGCGATCAACCACAGCATGTCCAGCAGCACGGGAGGAGGCGTTCGGCGATGAATGCGATGCCGCGCCGCGCCACCGTCGACCCGATCGCCGAAGCGCTGATCGAACTTGCCGCCCGCGCCGGGTTCGGTGTGGTGATCGACGTCGGCGGCGGTAGCGGCACCCGGGCCGTGCCGCTGGCCCGGCTGGGCTGCACGGTGGTCGTGGTCGATTCCTCCATCGATGCGCTGGCGATCCTGGGCCGCCGGGCGGCCGATGCCGGGGTCGCCGACCGGGTTGCCGGGCGGCAGGCGGACGCTGCCGCGCTGGCCACCGTCGTTCCGGCCGGCAGTGCTGACCTGGTGCTGTGCCACCACCTGTTGGAAACGGTGGACGACCCGGCGGCCACCGTGGCCGGCATCGCCGCCGCGTTGAAGCCCGGCGGCATCGCCTCCGTGCTGGTCGCCGGGCGCTTCGCCGCCGTGCTTGCCCACGCCGCTGCCGGTCGATTCGGCGATGCCTCGGCCATGCTGACCGACCCGGACGGCCGGTTCGGTGCCCAGGATCCGCTGCGCCGGCGCTTCGATGTCGCCGCCCTGGAACGGCTGCTGCACGACGGCGGCCTGCAGACCGAGGTGGTGAGCGGTGTCGGTGTGCTGTCCGGCCTGCCGATCGGTAGCCACCGTCCCGGCAGTCGGCCTGGTCCCGTGGTCGCATCGGGCCAGTCGCGGGCGCAGGAGGCGCCGCTCGAGCCGCCGGTGGCCGAGCTGGAGGCCCAACTGTCTGGACATCGCCAGTTGCGGGAGATCGCCACCGACCTGCACGCCGTGGCCTCCAGGACCGGCTGAGGCGTGGGACGCAGCGCGGACGGCGGCCGCCAGGTCACCAGCGATCCGGCCGCCGTCGACGACCGGCTCTGCACCGTCCTGCACGTGGACATGGACGCGTTCTTCGCCTCCGTCGAGCTACGCCGCCGGCCGGAGCTGCGTGGTCGGCCGATGATGGTGGCCGGTGACAGCGGCCGGGGAGTCGTGCTGTCGGCGACCTACGAGGCCCGCCGCAGCGGCGTCCGCTCGGCGATGCCCACCGGGCGGGCCAAGGCGCTGTGTCCCGGCATCGTCGTGGTGCCCCCCGACATGTCGGCCTATCGGACGGCGTCGGCCGACGTCATGGCGGTGTTCGCCGATGTCACGCCGCTGGTGGAACCGATCTCGGTGGACGAGGCGTTCCTGGACGTGTCGGGTGCGGGTCGGCTGGCCGGTCGTCCCGGCGCGATCGCCCAACGGCTGCGCGCCCGGCTGGCCGGCGAGCTCGGGCTGACTGCGACGGTCGGCGGCGCCGCCACCAAGTTCATCGCCAAGCTGGCGTCGGGTCTGGCGAAGCCGGACGGTCTGCTGCTGGTGCCGCCGCGCGACGTGCTGGCGCTACTGCATCCGCTGCCCGTCCGCGCGCTCTGGGGGGTCGGTCCGAAGACCGCGCTGACCCTGGAGGCGCTGGGTCTGGGCACGGTCGGGGAGGTGGCCCGGACCGATCGGGCGGTGTTGATCCGTCAGCTGGGCAAGGCCTCCGGCAGCAAACTGCACGACCTCGCCAACGCCCTGGACGACCGGGCGGTGGAGACGTCGTCCAGCGAGGCGTCCATCGGAGCGGAGACGACGTTCGCGGTCGATACCGCCGATCGGGCATTCCTCGGGCGAGAACTGCTGGCCCTCGCCGAGCGCACCGCGCGGCGGGCCCGGGATACGCGGGTGTGCGGCCGAACGGTCTCGTTGAAGGTCCGGTTCGAGGACTTCTCCACGCTCACCCGGTCGACGACCCTGGCCACGCCGACCGATCTGTCCGGCGTGCTGCACGGCACCGCGGTCGGTCTGTTGGACCAGCTCGGCGGCGGCCGGCAAGTCCGACTGCTCGGCGTCCGGCTGGAAGGTTTGGTGCCGACCGGCGAGGTCAGCGCGCAGCTGGAGTTCGGGCAGGACGACGACCGACCGGGCTGGCGGGAGGCCGAGGGCGCGCTGGATCGGGTGGTCGCCCGCTTCGGGTCGGCCGCAGTGCGGCGCGCGTCACTCTTCGATCGCCCGGAACGGCCCAAAAGCTAGCGTTCCGAGGCAGAACAGCGCCCTGCAGCCCCGTTCGGCTTCGACTGATACCGAAGATTTAGCCGGTCGCTGGCAGTACCCGCTCCGTGCTCGTATCCTGGTGGGAGGACGTCGTTCGACGTCCGTTTCCACGTGGACCGGCCACTGTTGGCCTGGTGCCGGAGGAGGACTCATGCCGCTCTCCGAGCACGAGCAGCGCATGCTCGATGAGATTGAACGCGCCCTCTATCACGACGATCCCAAATTCGCGACGAGCGTGGATGTCAGCCGCATCCGGCGGCGTCGGCCGATCCTGGCCGCGGCCGCTTTCGTTGCCGGACTGGTGCTGCTGATCGTCGGCGTGATTGCCACTCAGAGCGTGTTGACGCTCGGCGTCATCGTCAGCGTGCTTGGTTTCCTGGTCATGGTCGGATCGGTCGGTTTGTTCGTCTTCGGTCAGCCGGGAGCGCGGGCGGCGGGGAAGCCGACCGCTCCGGCATCCGGAGCGAGCAACTCGCTGTCGGACCGGATGGAAGAACGTTTCCGTCGCCGGTTCGACGAGCAGGGCTGACGCCGAGCTACCCGCGTTCGCCCCGCCGTTCGACCCACAACCTCACATCGACACGCCTGTCCAGCACCTGCGGGTGCTGGACAGGATTTTCTGTGTTCGGGCGCGGCTGGGAGCGGAACTAGGCGACCGGTCGACGAGTAGTCCGCGCCGCGGCGGGCCCAGGCAGGACCCAATCAGCGAGCACTGCGCCGCAGCGACCGGGGCAGGACCCGGTCGGCCCACCGCACCGGAACATTGACCGCCAGTCCGCCGATCACCGATTGCACACCGGTCACCAGATCGGGTCCGGACGCGGGCGCGCGCGGTCGATCCAGCACACCCGTCCCGCCCGACCCGGCAGCCTGCCCACCAGCGCCCGACCCGGACCCGGCAGCCGACCCGGACCCGGCGCCCGACCCTGAACCGGCGCCGCCGGCGACAGCGCCGCCGATGTCGGCACCGCCGATGTCAGGACCACCGATGTCAGCACCACCACCGGCACCGTTGCACCCGTACCACCCGCGTTCGGCGGCCATCACCACCTCGCGAAGCCGGACCCGGTCGGCGTTCTCCAGGTGCGCCCGCTTGGCGATGCGGTTGGCGGTGACCCGGGCGGACTCGGCCGAGTGCAGCGTGATGCCGTGGTCGACTGCTGTGTCCTCGATCTCCGCCCAGGCTGCGGCCGCGGCACCGGCGGAACCGGAGGCCGCCGCCGCCAACCGGCGGTGTCGGCGCCGGGCCCGGAGGACCCGCGGCGTGAACAGGGCAGCCAGCACCAGCACCACCAGGATCAGCACCAGCAGCAGAGCAGTGGTCAAGGAGGACCCGCGCGAGGCGGTACCGGCGGCGATGTCGACCTGGGTCGCCACCGCACTGGACGAGGCCCGGGTCGTGGCCTCGTTTCCGTCCGGCCGCTTGCTGGCACCGGTGATGGCCGTCGGGCTGGCCGTGGTGGAAGCGTCCGACGTGGTGGCGGCCTGGTCGTCGTATCCCTGCTGCCCGCCCTGGCCGCCGACCGGCGGGGTCGGGTCGAACCGCACCCAGCCGCTCTGCTCGAACTTGACCTCCACCCAGGCGTGGGCGTCGTGGCTGGTCACCAGGTACGTGCCGTCGGACTGCTTCTGACCCTGGCTGAAGCCGACGACCACCCGGGACGGGATGTTGAGCGAGCGGAGCATGATGCCCATCGCCGCCGCATACTGCTCGCAGTAGCCCTGCTTGTTGGTCAGGAAGTCGACCAGCGCGTCACCGCTGTTGCCGGACGGCACGTCCAGCGAATAGACAAAACCGTTGGCGCCGTTGGTGAACCACTGCTCCATCGCCCGGGCCTTGTCGAACGCACCGGTGGCCGACGCGGTCACCTGCAACGCGGTGTCCCGGACTGACTTGGCGAGCGATCCGGTCTCGGTCGACGCGCCGCCGGACACCACCGAGTCGGCTTCCAGCTCGGCCGCGGTCGGCTTTGTCAGGTTGGCCGAGACCACGTACTGACCGGGCTTCACCTTGTCCTGGCGGTAGACGGTGTTGAGCGAGGAATCCCAGTCCCAGTTGCCGCTACCGAGGCCGGTGATGGAACTGGTACCGGACAGGATGGGCAGGAAGCGGTCCGAGTAGCCCGCGGCGTTGATGGTGACCCTGGTGTCGGTCGGCGACCCGACCCCGGTCAACGGGCCGTTCACGCCCGGCACGTCCGCCTCCAGGGCGCCGAGCGTCCAGCCCTGGTTCGGCGTGTAGGTGGTCAGCGCGACCGTCGAGAGATACTCGTCGCCCCGAAGGCCGGACACGGTGAGCACCTTGACCGGATCGGACCGCTGCAGGCTGCCGCGCATCGATGCCAGTGGGGACAGACCGATCGCGCCGCCGTTGCTGCCGCTGGTGTGCGGCAGTCGTCCCTCGGTGCCGACCCCGGTCATCGAGTCGGCAATCAGCAGGGCGGCGACGGTGGCCAACGTGGTGATCAGGGCGCCGTTGAGGGCCAGGCCCACCCCGGCCCGGGAACCGGCGTGTCGGCCTGGATGCCCAGTGGTCGCGAGCAGCAGCGCGTAGAGCACCGCCGGAACCGCGAAGGTGTACCAGGGCAGCATCGACCCGGCGATGGACGCGGGCACCGAGTACAGGCACAGCAGCGGTAGCGCGACCAGCGCGGGTGACCTCGCCTCCGCGACCAGGAAGTCGGCGAGGAAGGCGGCGCACCCGATCGCCAGGGCGATCAGGAAGCTGAGCTCGGGCGTCGACGGGGCCGGGGGGGAGCTCGCCACGATCTGCTGCCATGCGCCGGAGAGCAGCGTGCCGGCTTCCGCCGCGGCCGACGGGTTGGGCAGCACGCCGGCGATACCCGTCGAGGTGAACAGCGACGTCAGTGCGACGGCGAAGCCGGCCAGCTGCAGCAGCGCCGTGGCGGTGGTCGGCAGGCGGAGCAGTCGACCGCCCACGCCGACCAGCCAGATCACGGCGACCACCTCGATGAGCGGCAGCACCCAGGAGCCGCCCCTGATCGGCGTGGCCAGCGCGCTGGCTCCGGTCAGGATCGCCGCCGCAGCCAAAAAGGTCGGTAACAGGTGGATCGGTAGGTCGTCCGGCTTGGGCTGCGCCTGCAGCGCCGCTGCACCGGGCTGCTGAGTTCGGTCCAGGGTGGGAGCGCTCATGACCGAGTCCTGGCCAACCGCGGTGACTCGCTGATCGCCGAATATCCGTCACCGTCCGAGCAGGCCCGGCGCCAGGCGGCCGCCAGGTCGTCGTGCGGATGCACCACGATGACGCGCCACTGCGCCGCGCGAAGTACGTCCACGAGCAAGGTCGATCCCTTCGATGTCGATGATGGATCCCAGTCCTGGGTGGCGAGCACCAGGGCGACGGCATTGACGCCGCGACGCCGGCTCACCGCCAGCAGCGCGGCCTCGGCCGCCGTCATCTCCCCGAGGATGGCGATCAGCAGGCCGGCCCGCCCGATGGGGGGTGGCGTCAGCAGCGGTGCTGGGTCCGGCTCGAGCACGGCCAGTCCGGCCAGCACGTCGTCGGAGATGTCGTGGCCGTCGGCGACGACGGCACCACGGTGCGAGACCAACTTGACCTGGTGGTCCGATGCCAGCAGGTGCAGGCAGACGGATGCGGCCAGGACGACGGCGGTTTCCAGGCTCGACTCGGTCTCCGCTCCGCGGTGGGCGACGACGCGGTGGTCGAGCAGGATGGTGGCGCCGCCGTGGGACACCGGCTCCTCCAACCGCACCATGAGGTCGTCGTGCCGGGCCGACGCGCGCCAGTGCACGGTCCGGATGTCGTCGCCGTTGCGGTAGGGCCGCACCCCGATGTCGGGGTCGCCGCCGACGGTGCCGATGGCGGCCCGGCCCGACGCGGCGGAGCGGGCGCCGGAACTGCTCGGCATGCCGGTCAACGCGACGACGTTCGGCACCACCAGGACCTCCGTAAGGGCGTTGAGGGTGCGGTTGTCCTCCCACAGTGCGAACGGGTCCCCGAGCCGGATGTGCGCCGGGCCCAGGACGAACCGGCCGCGTTGGCGTGCCTCCACCGGGAAGAGGATGCGCGCGCTCTCGTTCGTGCGCAGTGGTGCGATCAGGTAGCGCATACCGGAGGTGAGGCCCGGAACGGGCGGCTCGCTCATCTCGATGGACGGCGTCCGGGTCAGGCCGGTGTTGGTGATGACCAGGACGGCCTGCCCAGCGGTACCCGGGCGCAGCTGCTCCGGGCTCACCTGGTGCACGCCGGTCAGTTGGATGCGCCGTAGCGCGGTGATCGCGACCGCGAACAGCGGAAGCGCGGCGGCGACGATGCCGACTCTCAGCAGATCCCGCTCGTCCAGCACGAAAGCGCAGATGACGGCGGCGATCCCGCCGGCCACCAGGCAGCGGCCGCGGGTGGTGAGGCCCCGTCCGGAGGCGGCCTCCCGGCGGGCTGTGCCGGTCGCCCGGCGACCGGGCCGGTCAGACACGACCGCCTCGCGGCACCCGGATCCGGGACAGCAGCAGGCCGATGATCTCCTCCGCTGAGCGGTGCGCGGCGTGCGCCTCGACGGTGAGCAGCAGCCGGTGGGCCAGCACCGGGGCCGCCAGCCGCTGGATGTCGTCCGGCACCACATATCCCCGGCCGTCCAGGGCGGCCGCCGCCTTGGCGGCGCGGGCGAGGTGCAGCACGGCGCGCGGCGAGGCGCCGAGACGGACCTCCGGAATGGCCCTGGTGGAGCCGATGATCTCGACGATGTACTGCCGCAGCTCGTGCGCGACGTGCACGGTGGCGACCGCGTCGATCAGCGCGGCGACGGTGGGTCCGTCGGCCACCGCGGTGAGCGTGTCCAGCGGATCGGAGTGATCACGGCCGGCCAGCATCGCGACCTCGGTGGCCGGGTCCGGGTACCCGATCGCCGTGCGGGCCAGAAAGCGGTCGCGCTGGGCTTCGGGCAGCGGGTAGGTGCCCTCCATCTCCACGGGATTCTGCGTGGCCAGTACCAGGAACGGTCGGGCCAGCGGGTAGGTCGTCCCGTCCACGGTGACCTGCCGCTCCTCCATGCACTCCAGCAGTGCTGACTGCGTCTTGGGAGAGGCCCGGTTGATCTCGTCGGCCACGATGATGTTGGCGAAGATCGGCCCGGCGCGGAACTCGAACTTGCCGGTCTGCCGGTCGTAGATGCTGACGCCGGTGACGTCGCTGGGCATCAGGTCGGGGGTGAACTGCACCCTGGAAACCGCCGCGCTGACCGACTTCGCCAGCGCCTTGGCCAGGCTGGTCTTGCCCGTGCCCGGCACGTCCTCGATGAGCAGGTGACCTTCGGTCAACATGCAGATGACGGCCAGCCGCACCACGTCCGGCTTGCCGAGCACGACCTGCGAGATGGCGGCGGCGATGCGGGCACCCACGCCGGCGACCTCTGACGGATCGAAACACACCGACCGGGGCGGCGCGGCCGTGTGGGGCGACCCGTTGAGATCGACGTGCTGTGCCACTAGTTGGTCCTCCGTGCTCTCGCCTGGACGGCGACTGCGGTCCCCCCGCGTGGGGCGACTCCGCCTGCCTTCACAGTCTGCCAGCTGGCCGAACGCGCCGCCCCGGGTCCAGCTCAACCGGAGCCGCAGCCGGGGCTCGCCACCGGCCCCGCCACCACGCCCCACCACCACGCCCCACCACCACGCCCCACCACGAAGCTCGACCCGCGGTCGGGCAACGCCCGGGTCGACCTGCGGAACGGGCGTTCCGGCTCCGTCCGGGCGGTCGCTCCCGCTGCGAAGGCGGGCCACCGGTGGAGTGCCCTGGGTAGTTCGAACGCGGTCAGGGAGAAGTTCCCCACCGTGCCCCACCGGTGCGAGCTGGGTCGATGCCGAAACGAGCGAAGACGGCGGGCGAAATGCAGATGAAAGTGGCAGAGGGTGGGGTAATGTGGCACGAACTGGGGCCGGATGGATGGTCTCGGTAGTCCCCACCGAAGTGGGTGGGGGAGCCGGGTCCTAACTGCGGAGCCGGATAGCTGGTCGCACTACCGAAGGCAAGGGAGGTCCTGCATGTTCAAGGGCTTTCTCGGCACCTTCACACCGCGGATGGACGACAAGGGCCGGGTGACGTTGCCCGCCCGGTACCGGGAGACATTCGCGCCCGGCGTCCTGATCGTCCGCGGCCAGGACCACTGCCTGTACCTGTTCACCCCGGACGGGTTCGACGATTTCGCGGAGGAGGCCATCAACGCCCCCATCACTGATGAGCGTGCCCGCGGATACCAGCGCTACATGTTGTCCAACACCGACGACCAGCGGCCAGATGCCCAGGGCCGCATCAGCATTCCCGCCCGGATGCGCGAATACGCCGGACTGACCAAGGACGTCGTCATCGCCGGGGTCGGCAAGCGTATGGAGATCTGGGACGCCGCCGAATGGGCCCGGTACGAAGCAGCGCAGGAGTCGGGGTACGCCTCCCCGGCACCGGATCTGCTGAACCGGGCCTGACCAGCAGGACCGCATGGCCAGCATGGACGCACCACCAGCACCACCAGCACCACTGCACGACCAGCACCACCCGCACCACCAGCACCACCAGCACCACCCGCACCACTGCCGTCTGCAGAAGTTCCTGCCGCCCGGCCTGCACCCGCACCGAACCTGACACGACTTCCCCCGTGCCAGGCCCGGGGCGGGTGGGGACCAGAGGGCACGAGCTCCGCCGGCACGTATCGAGACGCACGTACGCGAATGGAACGAGAGGGGATCACCAGATGACCCCCGGCTCCGTCCCCACCGACGACGGAGCCCGCATCGATGACGGACCTCCGATCGAAGCCACCGCCGCGAGCGATGGCACGGCCAGCGACAGGATCCACCTCCCCGTCTTCGCCCAGCGGATCACCGACCTGCTGGTGCCGGCCTTCGAGGCCGCAGCAGACCCGGTCTACGTCGACGCCACGCTCGGCATGGGCGGCCACACCCTGCTGATGCTGGCTGCTTCCCCTCGGCTGCGGGTGATCGGCATCGACCGCGATCCGGCAGCGCTGCAGATCGCGGGCGAGCGGATCGCAGCTGCGGGCCACGCCGATCGCGTGCAACTGGTGCACGCGGTGAACAGCGAGGTCGGGTCGGTGATTGCCGCACGGGCCCCGCACGGCGCCCAGGGCATCCTGTTCGACCTCGGCGTCTCCTCCCTGCAGCTGGACCAGAAGGAGCGCGGGTTCGCCTATTCCGTCGACGCCCCGCTGGACATGCGGATGGATCCGACCACCGGCATCTCCGCCGCGGACGTGCTCAACACCTATTCCCCAGGCGACCTCGCCAGGGTGCTCAGCCGCTACGGCGAGGAGCGCTTCGCCAAGAAGATCGCCTTTGCCATCGCCCGGGAGCGCGAGCGCGAACCATTTTCCACCAGCGGCCGTCTGGTGGAGCTGCTGTACCGGGAGATCCCGGCGCCGGCCCGCCGCACCGGCGGGCACCCCGCGAAGCGCACGTTCCAGGCGCTCCGCATCGAGGTCAACGACGAGCTGGGCGTGCTCACCACCGCCATTCCCGCGGCGGTCGAACAGCTGGCAGTCGGTGGCCGGATCGCCGTGCTGTCCTTCCAGTCCCTGGAGGACCGGATCGTGAAGCGGGCGATTGCGCCGTCGACCCGGTCGACGGCGCCGATGGACCTGCCGATCGATCTGCCCGGGCACGAGCCACAGCTGCGCTGGCTCACCCGTGGTTCCGAGACCCCCGATGCCCACGAGATCCAGCAGAACCCGCGGGCGGCCTCGGCCCGGCTGCGGGCAGCAGAACGCATACGAAAGGCGGCCAGATGACGGCGGACGAGACGGAACCGGAGGCGCAGCGCGCCACCGGCACGGGGGGCACCTCGGCGGCCAAGCCTGAAGAGCAGCGGTCCCGCCGGGAGACCGCAGCGGCCTCCGGTCGATTGACCCGGACCGGGTCGCCGATCGCCGCCGCGATGAGCCGGGTGCCGTTCGTCGCCACCGTCATCCTGCTGCTCGCTAGTGGGATCGTCGGTGTGCTCTGGCTGAACACCATGTCCGACGCCACCGGCCTCCAGGCCACTGCCAGCCGGATCCGGCAGGCGGACATCGAGACCGACATCCAGGCTCTGCAACGGGATGTCAACACGCTCCAGGACCCGGCGCGGTTGGCTGCCGAGGCGAACCGGCTCGGCCTGGTACGTGCCGGGGATTCCGCGCTACTCCAGGTCGGCGCGGACGGCAAGGCCACGGTCCTCGGCACGCCGACGCCGGTCCCGGGGCAGGCGCCGCCCGCTCCGGCGACAACGCCGTCCACTACCGCGCCGGCCGCCACGACGCCGGTCACTACCGCGCCGGCCGCCACTGCGCCCACCGCCACGTCGACCAAGAGCACTCCCAGCGCCACGGCCCCCTCGGCCCCCTCGGCCCCCTCGGCCTCCGCCTCGACGACCGCGCGGGCGACGACCACCGCACCGAAGACCACCGCACGAAAGACCACCGTAGCCGTGACCACGCCCGCGAAGACGACCGCAGCGAAGACCACCGCACCGAAGACCGCCCCCGCCCAGCAGTCCACCACCACCACAGGAGCGGGACGATGACCCAGGAACGACCAGGCCGCCCAGAACCGCGTAACCCCCGCCGCGTCGAGTGGCCGGACCGCCCCTCGACGGGCAGTTCCCCGTATCGTCCGGGTCCGTCTGCGCCCCGCCGCGACGACGCCGCCCGAGGGGTCGACCGTCCGCTCCGCGAGCGCCCCGCCGCCGGCCGACCGCGGGTGGCGAACCGTCCGGAGCCGGTCCGTGGCCGGAATTCTGGCGACCGTCGGCCCGCGGCCACCAGATCGCGTCAGGTCGACCGCGCCGCCGACCCTGCCGAACTGGTCGGTGCTTCCGCCGGCGGTCGGATCCGGGAGCCGTCCGGCAGCACCCCGCCGACGGGTAGCCCGCAGGTAGCGCCGGCACCGGCGCGTCGGGCGAGCCCGGTCCGCACCACCCGGACCCGGCCGGCGGTCTCCCACCGGGGCCGCCGTACCCGTCGCGACGGCGGCGCTCGGGTCAACACCCGGCGCCGGACCCAGGCGGCGCTGGTCATCGTGCTGACCCTGCTGGCCGTCGCGCTCGGTCGGTTGGTCACCATCCAGACCGTCGAGGGTCGAGGCCTGCTGGCTACCAGCCTGGCCCAGAAGACCCGCGATCTGGTGCTGCATGCCCAGCGCGGCGCGATCGAGGACCGCAACGGCGTCGACCTGGCCTTCACCGTCGCCGGCAAGGCGATCGCCACCCGCCCGGCCAACTTCCAGAACGACGGTCAGCGGGAGCTGGTGGCCGACATCCTGGTGGGGGCACTCGGTTCCACCGTCGACAAGACGACGCTGATGGCAAGCATGCGACCGCGGGCCGGGCGCAGCTACGTCTACCTGGCCCACCAGCTGATGCCGGCGCAGGCCGACGCGATCATGGGCCGGATCACCGCGGTGCTGACGGATCGCACGGCGTCGGTGGCGGCTCAGGAAACGCTGCTGAATGCGGTGGTGACCGAGGAGGAGGACATCCGGAGCCGGTCCGACGGCACGTTGGCTGCCTCCGTGGTCGGTATGACGGACCGCAGCGGCAAAGGGCTGGCCGGCATCGAGTCCAAGTTCAACGAGACCTTGAAGGGCAGGAACGGGTCCCGCACGGTGCAGGTGGACAGCAGCGGTACGGCGATCCCCAACACGGTCGACAATCTCCAGCCGGCCGTCGACGGCACCGATATCAGGCTGACCCTCGATCCCGACCTGCAGTACACCGTCGAGCAGCAACTGCACGCGCAGGTCCTGGCGTCGCAGGCCAAGGGCGGATGCGCCGTCGTCAAGGGCATCAAGGACGGCCAGATCTACGCCATCGCCTGCGACGAACCGGGCAACACCGCGGCGGCGCTGAGCAACCGGGCCGTGACCGAACCGTTCGAGCCGGGCTCGGTGAACAAGGTGGTGACCTTCGCAGCTGCGCTCGACCGCGGCCTGATCACCCCGACCACCGTGCTGTCCGTCGATGGCCAGATCGAGATGGGCGGCCGGAACATCCACGACGCCTGGGGTCATGGGCCGATCAACATGACGGCCACCGGCATCCTGGCCAAGTCCTCCAACGTCGGCACGCTGATGATCGCGCAGAAGGTCGGGCCCACCGCCTTCGCCCAGGAACTGGCGAAGTACGGGCTGGGCCGCAAGACCGGCATCGAGCTGCCGGGTGAGTCCCCGGGCAGCTACCCCCCGCAGAGTCAGTGGTCGGCCACCAGCTTCGCCAACCTGCCGATCGGGCAAGGGGTCAGCATGACGCTGCTGCAACTGGTCGACATGTACCAGGCCATCGGCAACAAGGGCGTGCTCGTCTCCCCGACGATCATCGCCGGAACGTCCAGGGACGGCGTCTTCACGGCGGCCAAACCGACCGCGACCAGCCAGGTGATGAAGCCCACGACCGCGGCCACACTGCTGGGCATGCTGCGCGCCACCGTGCAGAGCGGCGACCTGAACCACCGAGCCACTGCGAAAGCCGCGGCCATTCCCGGCTACCAGATCGCCGGAAAAACCGGTACGGCGCAGCAGGTCGACCCGGTGACGAAGGCCTACTCGGACACCCTGACCACGGCCACCTTCGCCGGAGTCGCACCGGCGGACGATCCGAAGTTCGCCATCGCGATCATGCTGGACGCACCGGTCAACGGCTCCGAGGGCGGGGAGAGCGCAGCGCCGCTGTTCCACCAGATCGCCGCCTATGAACTTCGGGCTGACGACGTTGCGCCGTCGCCCACGCCGGCGCCGATCTACGACCTGTACGTTCCCTGAGCCGGGTAACCTTTCCCCACGTGTCCATCTCTGCTCAGCACAGTCCGGCCGGACTGCGCCCGGAAGCTGTCACCGGCGTGCCCCTGGCCCGATTGGCTGCCGTCGCCGGGGTGGACCCGGCATCGCTGACCGGCGTCGCCAACCGGGGCACCGGAGCCGCGAAGGTCGAGGTCACCGGCATCACGCTGCGGGCTCAGGGCGTCCGTCCCGGCGACCTGTTCGCTGCCCTGCCGGGCAACCGGGTGCACGGGGCCGTCTTCGCCGGCGACGCTGCCCGGGCCGGGGCGAGCGCCATCCTCACCGATCGGGCCGGGCTGGCCGTGGTGATCGAGCAGGGGTCGGGGGCCGGCACCGACGGTGCCGCGCAGCCGGTCGTGCCGGTGCTGGTGGTGGACGATCCGCGGGCCGTGCTGGGGTCGGTGGCCGCCGCCGTCTACGGCGATCCGAGCTCGCAGCTGGCCGTCGTCGGCGTCACCGGCACCTCGGGGAAGACCACCACCGGCTACCTGCTGGAGGCGGCGTTGACCGCAGGCGGACACCGCACCGGGCTGGTCGGCACGGTGGAGACCAGGATCGCCGGCCGGGCGAGCAAGAGCCAACTCACCACTCCGGAAGCTCCCGACCTGCAGGCCCTGTTCGCCTTGATGCTCGAGCAGCGTGTCGAGGCGGTCGCGATGGAGGTCTCCTCCCACGCCCTCTCCCTGGGCCGGGTGGCCGGTACCCGATTCGCCGTCGGAGCGTTCACCAACCTGTCGCAGGATCACCTCGACTTCCACCCGGACATGGAGTCGTACTTCCAGGCCAAGGCCATGCTGTTCGACGGTCGTTCCGCGGCGGGTGTGGTCGACATCGACGACGAATACGGCCGCCGGTTGGCTCGCTTGCACCCGGGCGTCGTGACCGTGTCATCGATGGGCGACCCTGCTGCCGACTGGTCGGTCGTGGAGATGGGCGAAGCGGCCGACGCCCGCGTGCCGACCGTGCCCGGTGGCGCCGGCCAGCGGTTCGTGGTCCGGCACCCGTCGGGCCACCTCCTGGCGGTGGAGCTGTCGCTGCCCGGCCGGTTCAACGTCGCCAACGCAGTGCTTGCGCTGGCTTGCGTGGATGCCGTGGGCCGCGATGTCGAGGCCGCCGCCGCCGCCCTGCGGGACGTCGTCGTCCCCGGCCGGATGGAACGGGTCGACGCAGGTCAGGACTTCCTGGTGGTGGTGGACTACGCGCACAAGCCCGCCGCGCTGACTGCCGTGCTGACCGCCATCGCGGCGGACACGGTCGGCCGGCTGATCGTCGCGGTCGGCGCCGGCGGCGATCGCGACGCGGGCAAACGACCGGTGATGGGCCAGGTCGCCGCGGAGCTGGCCGACCTGCTGATCGTCACCGACGACAACCCCCGATCGGAGAGCCCGGCGGCCATCCGCGCGGCACTGCTGCACGGTGCCAACGGATCCCAGCGGGACCGGCCCGGGACCGCGGACATCCACGAGATCGGTGACCGGCACGAGGCGATCCGCACCGCCATCGCGGCCGCCCGGGCCGGCGACGCGGTGGTGATCGCCGGCAAGGGACACGAGCAGGGCCAGGACGTGGGCGGGGTGATCCATCCCTTCTCCGACCGCGCCGAGGTGACGGCAGTACTGGCCGGGAGGGGCTGGACCGGCGCCGGGCGTCCCGCCCCGGTGGGTTCGGCATGATCGCCATGACGGTCGCCGAGATCGCCGCCGCGATCGGCGTGGCGGTGCCGTCCACCGGCGCGGACGTCGTGATAACCGGCGTCGAATTCGACACCCGGAGGCTCGGGCCCGGCTCGATGTTCGTTGCGCTGCAGGGCGAACGCGTGGACGGTCACGATTTCGCCGGGGCAGCCGTCGACGCGGGCGCCGTCGCGGTGCTGGGTTCGCGGGAGCTGCCGGGTCTGCCCGTGCCGGTGCTGCAGGTGGGCGATGCCGACGCCGTGCTGACTGCCCTGTCCGCCCTGGCCCGGCGCAGCGTCGGTGCGCTGGTGCAGCGCGGTCTCACCGTCGTCGGGTTGACCGGATCGAGCGGCAAGACCTCGACCAAGGACCTGATCGCATCGGTGCTGCGGGCGGGATTCGGCGACCACCGGGTCATCGCCCCGCCGGAGTCGTTCAACAACGAGCTCGGCCACCCGTACACAGCGTTGCGGGCGGTGGAGTCGACCGCGTTTCTGGTGCTGGAGCTGTCGGCCCGGGGACCCGGCCACATCGCCGCTCTCGCCGCCACCGCGCCGCTGCGGATCGGCGCGGTGCTGAACGTGGGCACCGCCCACCTCGGCGAGTTCGGTTCGGTGGAGGCCATCGCGCAGGCCAAGGGCGAACTGGTGGAAGCGCTGCCGGACGCCGCGGACGGCGGGATCGCAATCCTCAACGCCGACGACTCCCGGGTGCTGGCGATGGCGGCCCGCACCAGCGCGCAGGTGGTGACCGTCGGTACCGTGCCGCAGGCCCAGATCCGGGCATTGGACGCCGGCGCCGACGGCACCGCACGAGCGTCCTTCACCCTGGTCACCCCCGAGGGCACGGCGCCGGTGCGGCTGTCCGTGGTCGGTGCCCACCAGGTGTCGAATGCGCTGGTGGCCGCTGCGGTGGGCCGCGCGGCGGGCATGTCGGTGGCCGCTGTCGCGGCGGCGTTGTCCGCCTCGACAGCCGCGTCGAAGTGGCGGATGGAGATCACCGACCGCGCCGACGGCGTCACCGTCATCAACGACTCGTACAACGCCAACCCCGACTCCATGCGCGCCGCGCTGCAGGCGCTGGCCGTCATCGGCGAGCACCGGCACACCTGGGCGGTACTGGGCGAGATGGCCGAACTCGGCGACTCCGCGCAGCAGTTCCACGACCAGATCGGGCGGCTGGTGGTCCGCCTGGGCGTCGACCGGCTGATCGTCGTCGGGCAGGCTGCCCGGGCATTGCACCTCGGCGCGCACCTGGAGGGCTCCTGGGGCGGGGAGAGCGAGATCGTCGACGACATCGCCGCCGCTCTGAAGATCCTGTCCGCCGAATTGGAACCGGGTGACGTGGTGCTGGTCAAGGCTTCCCGATCGGTCGGGCTGGACCGGGTGGCGACAGCATTGCTGGAGCCCGGACCGGCAGCACTGCTCGAGCCGGCGGCGGCAGCAGGGGAGCAGGCGTGAAGTCCATCCTGATCGCGGCGGTGGTCGGGTTGATCGTCTCCATCCTGCTGACGCCCTACCTGATCAAGCTGTTCTCGCGGCAGGGCTTCGGGCAGGAGATCCGCGATGACGGCCCCCAGACGCACCTGAAGAAGCGGGGCACGCCGACCATGGGCGGCACCGCGATCATCATCGCGATGTGGGCCGGCTACCTGGTGGCTGTGGCCGTCCAACTGGCCAGCGGCGACGGCGGACCAACGGCATCGGCGTGGCTGCTGCTGTACCTGACCACCGGTCTCGGCGTGGTCGGCGTGCTCGACGACTACATCAAGATCCGCAAACAGCGCAGCCTCGGCCTGAACAAGCGGGCCAAGCTGATCGGGCAGACGTTCATCGCGGTGTCCTTCGCCGTCCTGGCGCTGATGTTTCGGAATGGCCGACAACTCACCCCGGCCTCGACCTACCTGTCGTATGCCAGGGACCTGAAGTTCCTCAGCTTCGGGGCCGTCGGCTTCGTGATCTTCGCGATCCTGGTCATCGCTGCCTGGTCGAACGCCGTCAACTTCACCGACGGGCTGGACGGGCTGGCTGCCGGATCGTCGGTGATGGTGCTCGGCACCTACGTCTTCATCTGCTTCTACGAGTTCCGCAACTCCTGCGCAAACGTGCTCAGCAGCACCGTCGTGCAGGGCTGCTACGACGTCCGCGACCCACTGGACCTGGCGGTGGTCGCGGCCGCGGCGCTCGGCGGCTGCATCGGGTTCCTGTGGTGGAACGCCCATCCGGCCCGCATCTTCATGGGCGACTCCGGGTCACTGGCGCTGGGCGGCCTGATCGCCGGCCTGTCCATCCTGTCCCGCACGGAGTTGCTGACCGTGGTGATCGCCGGATTGGCGGTCGTGGAGATGCTGTCGGTGGTGCTGCAGATCCTCGTCTACAAGACCCGCAAGGTGCGCATCTTCAAGATGGCGCCGTTCCACCACCACTTCGAGGTCAGCGGTTGGACCGAGACCACGGTGATGGTCCGCTTCTGGCTGCTCGCGGCGATGTCCGCGGCTCTCGGCGGGGGGTTGTTCTACGCGGATTGGCTGAGCCGGGTCGGTGGCTGAGTCCGTCGCTCCGGGCCTGCCGGGTACGGGTGACCTGGTGGTCGTCGCCGGCGGCGGGGTGTCCGGACTGGCGGTGCTGCGCTACCTGTCCGAACTCGGCTGCGCCCTGGTGGTGACGGCCGACCGCGCCGCACCGGCGCTGCCGCCGGACCTGGCCGGCGTGACCGCCGTCGCCGATCTGGTCGATCCGCCGCCTGGCACGGCGCTGGTGGTCACCTCGCCGGGATTCCGGCCGACGTCCCCGCTGCAGGTTGCGGCCCGCGAGCGCGGGATCGAGGTGATCGGTGAGGTGGAACTGGCCTGGCGGGTGGATCGGGCCGACCCGGCCGCGGGCGGTCGCGACTGGTTCGTCGTCACCGGGACCAACGGCAAGACCACCACCATCGGCATGCTGGAGTCGATCCACCGTGCCGCGGGCACGGTCGTCACCGCCTGCGGGAACGTCGGCTGGCCCGCACTGGACGCCGTCCTGTCGGGGCCACGGCAGGCGGTGATCGCCGCGGAACTGTCCAGCTTCCAGCTGCACTACGCGCCGTCGGTCCGCCCCCGGGCCGGTCTGGTGCTGAATCTGGTCGAGGACCACCTCGACTGGTACGGCGGTTCGATGCGGGCCTACGGCGCGGACAAGGCCCGCGCGCTCACCGGTGAGGTGGCCGTCGCGGTGGTCGACGATCCGGGCGCCGCCGCACTGCTCGCGGCCGCTCCGGCGGCGATCAAGGTGCCGGTGACCGGCGGCCCGCCGATGCCCGGCGGTCTTGGCGTCCGCGACGGGAACCTGCACGACCTGGCCTTCGGCACCGGCGCGCTGCTGTCCGCGGCCGACATCCGGCCGGCCGGCGTGCACAACGTGACCAACGCGCTGTCCGCCGCCGCGCTGGCGCTGGCCGCCGGGCTGTCCGGAGAAACTATCGCGGCCGGGCTGCGGGAGTTCAGGCCCGGCGACCACCGCAACGTCGTTGTCGGCGAGCACCGCGGGGTGCGCTACGTCAACGACTCGAAGGCGACGAATCCGCATGCCGCGGCGGCCTCGCTGGCCAGCTACGACCGGGTGGTCTGGATCGCCGGCGGGCAGCTCAAGGGCGCCTCCATCGACGACCTGGTGGCCCGGATCGCACCGCGGTTGGCCGGGGTCGTGCTGATCGGCGTTGACGCCCCGTTGATCGCCGCCGCACTTTCCCGACACGCACCCGATGTCCCCCGGATGGGCGTGTCCGGCACCGACGATGAGGTGATGACCGAGGCGGTGCGGGTGGCGACGGCCATGGCTGGACGGGGTGATGTGGTGGTGCTGGCTCCAGCGGCCGCATCCCTGGACATGTTCTCGTCCTACGCCGCCCGCGGATCCGCCTTCGCCGATGCAGTCCGCGCCCTGGGAGCCCACTCTTGACCGCTACTTCCCCCGCCGGTTCAGGTTCGTCCGCGAAGGGCGGTTCCTCCCGGTCGCTGGTGGCCGCTGTCCGGCGCACGGCCAAGGACTGGCTGGACCGGCCGATGACGTCCTGGCACCTGATCACCGGGATCTTCGTGCTGCTACTGGGTTTCGGGTTGCTCATGGTGCTGTCCGCGTCGTCGATCGCGTCGTACCACGACAACGACGGATCACCGTTCGCCACCTTCGAGAACCAGGCGCTGTTCGCGGTGATCGGCCTGTTCGCCTTCGTCTTCGCCTCCCGGTTCTCCACCCGGATGATGCGGACGTACTCGCTGTCGCTGGTCGGTTTCTGCGTGCTGCTGCTGGCCGCCGTGCTGATGACCCGGCCGATCAACGGAGCCCGCAGCTGGATCGACATCGGTCCGTTCACCTTCCAGCCCAGTGAGGTCGCCAAGCTGGCGCTGCTGATCTGGATGGGTCACGTGCTGGCGGCGCGGCGTAGCACGCTCCGGTCGATCCGGGCGCTGCTGTTCCCGGTGCTGCCGGTGTTCGTGCTGATGGTCGGGCTGATCATGCTCGAGCCCGACCTCGGTACGACGGTGACGCTGGGTCTGATCTTCATCGCGGTGATGTGGTTCGCCGGTGCGCCGTGGTGGATGTTCGCCCTGCTCACCACCGCGGCCGGGGGCGCCATCTACTACCTGGCCACGTCGGCGAGCTACCGAAGTGCCCGGATCCTGGCGTGGCTGCATCCCGGCTCGGCCCCGCCCGCGGCGGTCTACCAGATCAACCAGAGCCTGTACGGACTCGGGCACGGCGGCCTGTTCGGCGCCGGCCTCGGCCAGGCCGTGTCCAAGAGCGGGTGGTTGCCCAACGCCGACTCGGACTTCATCTTCGCGGTGATCGGTGAGGAGCTCGGTCTGGTGGGTGCTGGACTGCTGCTCGTGCTCTACGGCTTGCTCGCCTACACCGGGCTGCGCATCGCCCGTCGCAACGTCGACCCGTTCATCAAGATCGTCGCGTCCGCCGCCACGGTCTGGCTGGTCGGCCAGGCGGGGATCAACATCGGGTACGTGGTCGGTCTACTGCCGGTGACCGGCATTCCGCTGCCGATGATCTCTCGCGGCGGCACCTCGCTGGTCATCACCATGGTGGTGTTCGGCATGCTGGCCAACTTCGCCCGGCGTGAGCCGCAGGCCGCCGCTGCACTGCACTCGCAGGGGCCCGGCCGGGTGGCAAAATTCCTCGGGCTCGGCCCACGTCCGCCCAAGCCACCGAAGGCACGCAAGGTCCGGCCGGTGAAGGCCCGCGCCAGCCAGTCGCGGCCGGCGTCGGGCCGGACGGCGATGGCGCACGCCGGCCAGACCCGACGAGCCGACGCACGCCCGGCCGGTGAGCGTCCGCTCCCGACCGGTGCCGGGTCCGGACGGGGTCGCAGCGCCGAGCCGAGCCGGCGGGCGGACCGCTCGACTCGATCCGACCGCCCGGTGCGCAGCGATCGCCCGGTCCGCCCTGATCGTCCGGTGCGTAGTGAGCGTGCGGTGCCTAGCGACCGCAGTGCGCGGGCCGACAGCTCGGTGCCGGTCCAGCGAACCGGTGCCACCTCGCGCGCTGAAGACCGATCGCGCGCGGCCGACCGCTCGCGCGCTGCCGACCGCTCGCGCGATGCAGAACCGGCCCGTTCGAGTCGGGAGCAGCAGCGGAACGCCTCCGCAGCACGAACCGGCTCGGCTGCTCGCCAACAGCCGCCGCGGCTCCGCCGGTCCGGTGACGCCGGTTCCGATGGTGCGCTGGTCGACTGGACCGGCCATGCCTTCGTCGAGCCCCGCCGGCCACGCCCCGACGGGCCAACGACCGAGAACCCCGGCGGCGACCGGCCCCGTGCGGACGCGCGCGCGGATGCCGATCGCCGCGACGGGTCCGGGGGGCGCGGTCGCCCGGTGCGCCGATGACCCCCGCGCCGATGACCGGAGCGCCGATGACCGGAGCGCCCAGCAGCGGTCTGACGGTGCTCGTCGCCGGCGGCGGCAGTGCCGGGCACGTAGAACCGGCGCTGGCCGTCGCCGACGCGCTGGTCGCTGCAGACCGAGGCGTCGAGGTCATCTGCCTGGGTACGGCCGGCGGCCTGGAAACCACCCTGGTGCCCGAGCGTGGGTACCGGCTCGAGTTGATCCCGCAGGTCAAGTTCCGCCGGCGGGTGGAACTGGCCGTGCTGGGCATTCCTTGGCGGCTGGTCGGAACGGTGCGGGCGGCCGCCAAGGTCCTCCGGTCCGCGCGGGTCGATGTGGTGATCGGCTTCGGCGGGTACGTCGCGCTGCCCGCCTATCTGGCCGCCAAGCTCTCCCGCCGCCGCGTCCAGATCGTGGTGCACGAGGCCAATGCGCGAGCCGGCATTGCCAACCGGGTCGGCGCCAGGATCGCCGATGCAGTCCTGGCGGCGGTGCCGGGAACCGGTCTGCCGGGCGAGCGGGTGGTCGGCAACCCGGTCCGCCAGGCGTTGACCCAGCTCGACCTGCCGTCGCTGCGGGCAGAGGCCCGACAGTACTTCGGTCTGGACCCGGCGGCTCCGACGCTGCTGGTGGTCGGCGGTTCGCTCGGGGCGGTGAAGTTGAACGAGGCGTTCAGCGGGGTGGCCGGCGAACTCGGCCGGGCCGGCATCGGGGTGCTGCACGCGCACGGCCGGGAGAAACCGGTGACGCTGCCGGCCCCGACCTCCGGTGCGCCGGCCTACGTGGCGGTGCCCTACCTGGACCGAATGGACCTGGCCTATGCCGCGGCCGATCTGGTGGTAGCCAGGGCCGGGGCGATCACCGTGGCCGAGATCGGCGCCTTGAAGGTGCCGGTCGTCTACATCCCGCTGGCCTTCGGCAACGGCGAGCAGCGGCTCAATGCCGTGCCGCAGGTGCAGTCCGGCGCGGCGCTGTTGATCGACGAGGACGAGCTGACACCGGAGGTGATCCTGGATCGCATTGCGACGCTGGTCACCGATCCGGCGGCGCTGGCCCGGATGTCGGCGGCGGCCGGCACGAGCTCCACCCCCGGCGCGGCCGAAACGATCGCCACCATCGTGCTCGCTCTGGCCCGCGGAGCGTCCGGCACCGGCGACGCGGGCCCGACGGGTGGCTCGCGCCGAGCGGGCGGAGCGGTCTGATGGGTACGGCGTCCGGTTCGGGCGGGCCGCGCGCCGAGGCTGCCGGCGTGACTCCCGACGCGCCCACCGCGGCCGACGGCACGTCGCTCGCCCGGGTGCACATGATCGGCATCGGCGGCGCCGGGATGAGCGCCATCGCCCGCATCCTGGCCGACCGCGGACTGCCGGTGTCCGGTTCGGACGCCAAGGGTTCGCACGTGGTCACCGGACTTGCCCAGCGTGGCGTGCGCACGGCGATCGGGCACCGCGCCGAGAACCTCGACCTGCTGCCCGACGGCCCGACCGCCGTGGTGATCTCCACCGCCATCCGCTCCGCCAACCCGGAACTCGTCGAGGCCCGACGTCGCGGAATACCGGTGCTGCAGCGCGCTTACGCACTGGCCGCGTTGATGACCGACACCCGCAGCGTGTGCATCGCCGGCACCCACGGCAAGACGTCGACCACCTCGATGCTGACGGTGGCCCTGCAGTCGGCCGGCCTGGACCCGTCGTTCGCCATCGGCGGTGAGCTCAACGAGTCCGGATCCGGCGCGCACCAAGGCAGCGGCAACATCTTCGTTGCCGAGGCCGACGAGTCGGACGGTTCGTTCCTGGCCTTCTCGCCGCACGGCGCGATCGTCACCAACCTCGAGCCGGACCATCTCGACCACCACGGCACCGCGGAGGCCTACACCGCGGTGTTCCTGCAGTTCGTCGAGCGGGTGGCACCCGGCGGTTTCCTGGTGCTGTGTCTGGACGACCCGGGAACGCGGGCGCTGCTGGCCGCCGAGCAGAGCCGGCCGGGCAGCCCGCGCCTCATCACCTACGGTTTCGATCCCGGCGCCGATGTCCGGATCAGCGATCACCATCCCGCCGGCCACGGCGGCACCGCCGTGGTCCGGCTGGGCGGTGCCGAGTTCTCAGCGGTCGCCGGCGGCGTTCGGGAGCTGCTGCTGCACCTGGCCGTGCCCGGCGCCCACATGCTCTCCAACGCCGTCGCAGCGCTCGCCGCCGGCATCGCCCTCGGTGTCCCGGCGGCCACCATGGCCGACGGCCTGGCGCGGTACACCGGCGTGCGGCGTCGTTTCGAGTACAAGGGACGGGCCGCCGGAGTGTCGGTCTACGACGACTACGCCCACCATCCGACGGAGGTTGCCGCACAGCTCACCGCCGCCCGGTCGATGGTCGACGAGACCGGCGGGCGACTGGTGGTGGTGTTTCAGCCGCACCTCTACTCCCGGACGCTGACCTTCGCCACCGAGTTCGCCCAGGCCCTGTCTGCGGCCGATGTGGTGGTGGTGCTCGACGTCTACGGCGCCCGCGAGGACCCGATGCCCGGGGTCAGCGGCGAGCTGATCACGCGGCAGATCGACGTTCGGGGCACCGATGTGCCGGACGTGCACTACCTGCCCTCACTGGCAGGAGTGCCGGCGGCGGTAGGGGAGCTGGTGCGGCCGGGTGACCTCTTGATCACCATGGGCGCCGGCGACGTCACCATGCTGGGCCCGCAACTGTTGAATCACCTGGAGCAGCGATGATGGCCACCCGTACCGATCCAGCACCGCCCACCGCTCCGGCAGGCCAGCGCGTCGGACGGCGGGTGCGGTCGGCCGTCGCCCGACCGCCGCGCCGGCGTTGGCCGTGGGCGTTGGCCGTCTTCCTGGTGCTGGCACTGGTCGCTGGCGCGGCCTACGTCGCCTATCGCACCCCGGTGCTCGGCGTGCACACCGTTGCGGTGTCCGCAACCGCCGGGCAGCTGCCGGACGACGTGCGCGGCGAGGTGGTCGCCGCCGCCGAAGTCGCCACGGACACCCCCCTGATCACGGTGAACCTGGAGTCGGTGCGGCGTCGGGTGCTCGCCGTGCCGCAGGTGGCGTCGGCGTCGGTGTCCCGGCACTGGCCGAACGAGCTGCGCATCACGGTGTCCGAGCGCACTGCCGTCGCGGCGACCAGGGCGAACGGCGCGCTGTGGCTGCTCGACGCCACCGGCGTCCCGTATCTGAAGTTGGGTACCGCAGCGGCCCCCGCCGGACTGCTGACCATCGAGCTGGCTACGCCCGGCGCAGGCGATCCGGCCACGCTTGCCGCGCTGGCCGTGGTCGGTCAGCTGACGGCGCCGACGCGCAACCAGGTGGCGGCGGTCAGCGCGCCGTCGGCGTACCGGGTGGTGCTGACGCTGCGGGACGGTCGGGTCGTGGTCTGGGGGAGCGCCGAGCGTGGTGCGAAGAAGATGCAGATCCTGCCTGCCCTGCTCGCCCAGCCCGGCCACACCTTCGACCTCTCCGACCCGGACCTGGTGACCGTGAAGTGATCGCTCGCCCCACAAGCCCGTCCGCTCTGCCGGTGCCGCTGCACCGCTGGAACCGTCACGAGCGCGTTTCGCGGCCTTGAGCGCGCTGTGCAACCCGCTCATCCGCCCGCTACGCGCTCGCGCCGCGCTGGAACGCGCTCGCGCCGCACTGGAACGCGCTCGCGCCGCGCTCGCCGGACCGCTAGGCGCTCGCCGGACCGCTAGGCGCTCGGGCACGGCGACACCGCCCGGACCGCCGTCTCAGCCCAACCAGAGCTTGATGCTCAGGCCCAGGCCGGCTACGGCGATGACGGTGCGCATCACGGTCGGCGGGACCCGCCGCACGATCGCCGGGCCGATGCGGCCACCGACCACGCAGCCCAGACCCAAGGGCACGACCGCCGCCAACCGGACGTCGGCGAAGATCAGGAACCCAAGGGCGGCAACGGCATTGGCGATGCCCAGCAGCAGGTTCTTCAGCGCATTGGCCGCCGGCAGCGTCTTGTCGGTTGCGAACAGCAGCAGCGCGAGGATCATCACGCCGGCGGCGGCGCCGAAGTACCCGCCGTACACACAGGTGAAGAACAGGCCCGCCGGGACCAGCAGGCTGCGCTGGGACGCCGGGGTGAACCGGCCGGCGCGGATCGCCCGCAACCAGGGGCTGAAGAGCAGGAGCACCGACGCGCTGGCGATCAGGTAGGGGACCAGTTCCTCGAACGTGCCGGCCGGACCGATCAGCAGCAGGGTGGCGCCGAGAGCGCCGGCCACTACCGCGATGCCGGTGTACCGACGGATGTCGCGGCCCTGTCCGCGCAGCTCGGCGCGCGACCCGGACACCGACCCGATCGAGCTGCCGATCAACGCCACCGTGTTGGTGACGTTGGCGGTGACCGGCGGCAGCCCGGTCGCGAGCAGCGCCGGGTAGGAGATGAGCGACGCCAGTCCGGCGGTCGAGCCGGTGATGCCGGCGCCCACCCCGGCGGCCAGGAGCAGCAGTGAGGTGCCGAGGCCGATCGAACCGGTCATCGGGTGCTCGGAGTGCTCACCTGGCCGACCCTACTTTCCGGCGTGGCGGGCGAGAAAAATGTGCCGACCCGCGCGGCGTTGCGGCGCGCCTTCCGCTGCCCGGGCCACTCCGCACCTAACTTCATTCCAGCGCTACTTGACATAACTATAACCATCTGGTTGAGGTTCAGAGTTACGAATCTCGACCGGGAAGCAGGAAACAGTGGCAGCCCAGCTCAATTCCCCACCAGATCTCCAGCCGGGATCTCAACCGAGAACCCAACCCACCCAACAGGAAAGGCCAAGGCGATGACGCCACCGCACAACTACCTAGCGGTCATCAAGGTCGTCGGCATCGGCGGCGGCGGCGTGAACGCGGTGAACCGGATGATCGAGGTCGGCCTCCGCGGGGTCGAGTTCATCGCGATCAACACCGACGCGCAGGCGCTGCTGATGAGCGACGCCGACGTCAAGCTGGATGTCGGCCGCGAGCTGACCAGGGGTCTGGGCGCCGGGGCCAACCCGGACGTCGGGCGCAAGGCCGCCGAGGATCACCGCGAGGAGATCGAGGAGGTGCTCAAGGGCGCCGACATGGTGTTCGTCACCGCTGGGGAAGGCGGTGGCACCGGCACCGGTGGCGCTCCGGTCGTCGCGTCGATCGCCCGCAAACTCGGCGCCCTGACCATCGGTGTGGTCACTCGCCCGTTCGCCTTCGAGGGCAAGCGGCGCGGCGGCCAGGCCGAGTCCGGCATCCAGGACCTGCGCAACGAATGCGACACCCTCATCGTCATCCCGAACGACCGGCTGCTGCAGCTGGGCGACCTGGGTGTCTCGCTGATGGACGCCTTCCGCTCGGCCGACGAGGTGCTGCTCAACGGTGTCCAGGGCATCACCGACCTGATCACCACCCCTGGCTTGATCAACGTCGACTTCGCCGACGTCAAGTCGGTGATGGCCGGCGCGGGCACCGCGTTGATGGGCATCGGTTCGGCCCGCGGCGAGGGTCGCGCCGTCCAGGCTGCCGCCAAGGCGATCAGTTCGCCGTTGCTGGAAGCGTCGATGGACGGCGCGCACGGCGTGCTGTTGTCCATCGCCGGCGGGTCCGACCTCGGGCTGTTCGAGATCAACGAGGCCGCATCGCTGGTGCAGGAGGCGGCGCACGAGGACGCGAACATCATCTTCGGTACCGTCATCGACGACTCGCTGGGCGACGAGGTGCGGGTGACCGTCATCGCCGCCGGCTTCGATTCGACCCCGCAGATCATCGCGCCCAACCGGCGTCCGGCAACGGTTGTCGAAGGTTCTGTCGGCGAATACCGTGCGCCGCAGCAGGTGTCAGCCGGGCGCCTACCGGAACCGGTGCAGCACAACGGCTACGCTCCCCAGCAGCCGGTGCAGCAGCCGTCGCAGCATGCGCAGTACGTGCCGGCGGCGGCGCCACCTTCGGCACCGGTCGGTGGCGGCTACGGCCAGCAGTCGTCGCGGCCGAGTCGGCCGATCGAGGATGACGACGTGGACGTGCCGCCCTTCATGAAGCGGTGACCACAGAGAGCACGGGGAACACCGGGAACACCGGCATACCCACCGCACCTCGGTGGGTGGTCACGGATCGGGCGGGTGTCGGCAGCGTCGCCGGCCCCCCCGGCAGCGTCGCCGGCCCCCCCGGCAGCGCCGCCGGCGGCCGGGTCGGGCGTTCGCTGCCGCCCTACGACTCGTTCAATCTCGGGTTGGCCGTCGGTGACGATCCGGTCGCGGTCGGGGTGAACCGGGCGCGGCTGGCGGCCGAGCTCGGGCTCGAACCCGGGCATCTGGTCTGGATGGCCCAGGTGCACGGCACCCAGGTGGTGCAGGTCGACGGGCCGCTGGATGAGCCCGTCCAGGGCACCGATGCCCTGGTCAGTGCGGTGCCCGGTATCGGTCTGGCCGTGCTAATTGCCGACTGTGTCCCGGTGCTGCTCGCCGACCGCTCCGCCGGGGTGATCGGCGCTGCGCACGCCGGGCGGGTCGGTGCCGCCGGCGGCGTGGTGCCGGCTCTGGTCAACCGGATGACCGCTCTCGGTGCCCGGGCGGAGCACATCGATGCTCGCATCGGGCCGTCGATCTGTGGTCGCTGCTACGAGGTCCCGGTGGCGATGCGCGACGACGTCGAGTCGAGGTTGCCGGGTTCGGCCTGCGTGACCGACGAAGGCAAAGCGGGTCTCGACCTGCGGGCCGGCATCGCGGCCCAGCTGCGGGCCGCCGGAGTCGGCTCGATCGAGATCGACAACCGTTGCACCCGAGAGGATCTCACGTTGTACAGCCATCGCCGGGCAGCGCCGTCCGGGCGCTTCGCAGCGGTGGTCCGCCACTAGCGGAACATCCATCGCGATCGGTCGGTTCCGGTGTTCGCCCAAGTCGCCGATTGGGGTTCGGCGCCGGGTGTGTCGCACCACCTTCGGCACCTCCGGGGCCGATAACCTCAGCGCAGCACCGCTGTTCCGCAGGAGCAGCGAGAAGAATGGTGGTGGTCCGGTGCATGTCGCACCGGCCGAGGAAGGAAGCAGACCAATGGGATCGTGGCGCAAGGTCGGGGCCTTCCTCGGACTCGTTCCGGACGACAACCACCCCTACGACGACGAGCAGGCCGGTGACGACCAGGCGCGCTACGAAGGGTCCCGGTACGACGGCGGCTACGACGCCGGTCACCACGGTGGCGCCCGTTACGACTCGGCCCACGACGACGGCGCCGACGAGCTGCATCCCACGCACAGCTACGCCGGCAGCAGCCCGGTCGACTACGGCCAGGAGGGCGACGGCAACCGGTCTGCCGGCCGCGGGGACCGCTCCGGACGTCGCGGCTTCAGCAGCGAGCCCGTCACCCAGGGAGCACTGGCGATGAAGGCCGATCAGCGTCGCGAGACGGACAGCAGCACCGCCGCGCGGCCGGCCAGCGTCAAACTGACCGGATTCGGTGAGGCCCGGATCGTCGGCGAGAAGTACCGCGACGGTCAGTCGGTGATCCTGGACATGACGGACATGTCCGACGCCGACGCCCGCCGGCTCGTCGACTTCTCCGCCGGTCTCGCCTTCTCGCTGCGTGGATCGATCGAGAAGGTCGCCCCGAAGGTCTTCATGCTGCTACCTGCCGAGGCCGACATCGCCGGTGGCTCCGCTCACGCACTCGAGGATGCTCGCGCCTACGTCGGTGGCTACGCGGGTCGCTGACTCCTCACCGGTCGGTGGCCGGTCGCGAAATCAGGTAAAAGTAAAGAGTGAACATCGTCTGGCAGATCGCGTTCCTGCTGCTGTGGATCTTCCGGCTGCTGCTGATCGGTCGTATCGTCATCGAGGTCGTCCGCGTACTCGCGAAGACCTGGCGGCCGGTCGGGCGCAGCGCAGCGTCGATGGAAATTCTCTACGCGAGCACCGACCCGCCGGTCAAGCTCTTCCGCCGTGTCATCCCGAGCGTGCGGCTGGGCGGGGTAGGGTTCGACCTCAGCATTCTTGTTCTGTTCATCGTGGTCTGGATCCTGATGGGCATCGCCGGCAGCCTCGCGTTCCCCACCGTCTGACCCACACGACCCTGACATCGCACCACTAGGAGTTAGCAATGCGGCTCACGCCAGCCGACGTCCACAACGTCGCCTTCAAGAAGCCCTCGATCGGCAAACGGGGTTACGACGAAGACGAGGTGGACGCCTTCCTCGATCTGGTCGAAGCCGAGCTCGCCCGGCTGATCGAGGAGAACAACGAGCTGACCCAGCGGGCTGCCGCCGGATCCAACGGCGAGGTTCCCCAGGTCGCCGCCCTCAACGACCACCCCGCTGGCGCGCAGCCCGTAGAAGCGCAGCCTGTGGAGGCGCAGCCCGTGGAAGCGCAGTCCGTCGAGACCCGGCCGGAAGCTCCGGTTTCGGTCGAGAAGACCCCGGCTGTCACGCCGGATCCGGCAGTGCTCGTCGCCGATGCCGGGCCGGCGGCACATCACATGCAGGCCGCCCGACTGCTCGGCCTTGCCCAGGAGACGGCCGAGCGGCTGACCGGCGACGCCGCCGCCGAGGCCGAGGCGACGCGCAGCGCCGCCAAGGCGGAATCGGACCGGTTGCTCAGCGAGGCCCAGGCCGAAGCTGACAAGCTGCTCACCGATGCCCACAGCCGCTCGGAGGCGTTGGTCACCGAGGCGGCGACCAAGGCCGAGGCGCTGGACCGGGACAGCCGGGTCCGGGCGGATGCCCTCGACCGGGATGCGCAGCAGAAGTACACCCAGGCGCTGGACAAGTTGACCACCGAGCGCAGCACGTTGGAGCGCAAGATCGACGATCTGCGCGTGTACGAGCGCGAGTACCGCAGCCGGCTGAAGAGCTGGATCAGCGATCAGCTCGTCCAACTCGAGGACGGCGGCGCTCAGAAGACCGACGTCGACCAGCAGGTCAAGGTCTGACAGGCGGTAAACTCGCTGGTGCACGAACAGTGCAGCACCTAACGTCGACATAGCTCAATGTTGGATGCGATGGTGAGTTGGTAGCAGTGCGGCGACGACCCGGCCATCACCGGCGAGCCATTCGGAAGAACGATGCGTCGCCCGGCCCGGCCGGTGTTCCCGATCGCGACGGGTGCGCATTCACTAGAACCGAACGGGACCTGGTCCGATACAGCCGGACGACGAGTGGCTCCGGCGTGATGGGGGCAAGCGGGGTGGTACCGCGGTGTCGGCGACGACATCGTCCCTGCAGAGGAGTGTCCGCTGCGTTGGGAAGAGGTATCCGTGATGACCGCACATTCAACCGCTCAACTGTCGAGCGCATACCCGCTGGTCGGTAGCACCGAGGTCACGCCGCGGCCCGACTTCCCGGCTGCCGAGGCTGCCGTGCTGCAGTACTGGAAGCAGGACGGCACCTTCCAGGCCTCGATCGATCATCGCCCGGCCGGTGAGAACGGCACAGAAGAGTTCGTCTTCTACGACGGTCCTCCCTTCGCCAACGGCCTGCCGCACTACGGCCATCTGTTGACCGGGTACGTCAAGGACGTCGTGCCGCGGTACCAGACCATGCGCGGCCGCCGCGTGGAGCGGCGATTCGGTTGGGACACCCACGGGTTGCCGGCCGAGCTCGAGGCCGAGCGTCAGCTGGGCATCAAGGGCCGCGGCGAGATCCTCGACATGGGCATCGAGCGTTTCAACGACGCCTGCCGGCAATCGGTGATGCGGTACGCGAACGAGTGGCAGGACTACGTCACCAAGCAGGCCCGCTGGGTCGACTTCGACCACGACTACAAGACTCTCGACCCGACCTACATGGAGAGCGTGCTCTGGGCGTTCAAAACGCTGTACGACAAGGGCCTGGTCTACGAGGGTCAGCGGGTGCTGCCGTACTGCTGGGTCGACGAGACCCCGCTGTCCAACCACGAGCTGCGGATGGATGACGACGTCTACCAGTCCCGGCAGGATCCGTCCGTCACCGTGTGGGTCAAGCTTCAGTCGGGCGAGCGGCTGATGGCATGGACCACCACGCCGTGGACCCTGCCGAGCAACCTGGCGATGGCGGTCGGTCCGGACCTCCAGTACGTGGTCGTCGAGCACGAGGGGGAGCGCTACATCCTCGCCGAGGCGCGGCTGGGGGCGTACACGCGGGAACTGGGCGAGGACGTTGCCGAGCACGTGGTGGACCGGCTCCTCGGTAGCGAGCTGATCGGCCGGGACTACGAGCCGCTGTTCGACTTCCTCACCGACGCCGATGTTTTCGGCACCCAGGCCGCCTACCGGGTGATCGCCGCCGACCACGTCACCACCGACGACGGCACCGGCATCGTGCACATGGCACCCGCCTACGGCGAGGAGGACCAGGTCGCCTGCGAGGCCGCCGGGATCCCGACCATCCTCACCGTCGACGACCGCGCCCGGTTCACCTCGATCGTCCCGCCCTACGAGGCGATGCAGGTGTTCGACGCGAACCCGTTCATCATCGACGATCTGAGGACATCTGGCCATCTGATCAGGAGGGAGACCTACGAGCACAGCTACCCGCACTGCTGGCGCTGCCGCAACCCGCTGATCTACAAGGCCGTTTCGTCCTGGTTCGTGGAGGTGACGAAGTTCCGCGACCGGATGGTGGAGCTCAACCAGCAGATCACCTGGGTGCCCGAGCACATCAAGGACGGCCAGTTCGGCAAGTGGCTGGGCAACGCCCGCGACTGGGCGATCAGCCGGAACCGGTTCTGGGGCAGTCCCATCCCGGTATGGAAGTCCGACGACCCGGCCTACCCGCGGGTCGACGTCTACGGTTCCTTCGCCGAGCTGGAAGCCGACTTCGGCGTCCACGTCACCGATGTGCACCGCCCCTACGTCGACGACCTGGTCCGGCAGAACCCCGACGACCCGACCGGGCGCTCGATGATGCGCCGGGTGCCCGAGGTGCTGGACGTCTGGTTCGACTCCGGCTCGATGCCCTACGCGCAGGTGCACTACCCCTTCGAGAACAAGGAGTGGTTCGAGGGCAAGGGCGGACTGCTACCTGGCGACCACGGCAGCCCAGGTGGGAATGGCCCGCAACTTTCAGGAGGCGGACACTTCCCCGGCGACTTCATCGTCGAATACATCGGCCAGACCCGCGGCTGGTTCTACCTGCTGCACGTGCTGTCGACTGCGCTGTTCGACCGGCCGGCGTTCTCCACCTGCGTCAGCCACGGCATCGTGCTGGGCGACGACGGGCAGAAGATGTCCAAGTCACTGCACAACTATCCGGACGTCAACGAGGTGTTCGCCCGCGACGGGTCGGACGCGATGCGCTGGTTCCTGATGTCCTCGCCGATCCTGCGCGGCGGCAACCTGATCGTCACCGAAGCCGGCATCCGCGAGGGAGTGCGGCAGGCCGTGCTGCCGCTCTGGAACGCCTGGTACTTCCTGACTCTGTACGCCGGCGCGGCCGGCAAGGTCGGCAAGGTCCGGACCGATTCTGTCGACGTCCTCGACCGGTACATCCTGGCCAAGGCCTCGACCCTGATCACCGAGGTGACCGGGCAGATGGACGTCTACGACATCGCCGGTGCCTGCTCGTCGGTCCGCAATTTCCTGGAGGTGCTGACCAACTGGTACGTCCGGCGGTCCCGCCAGCGTTTCTGGGACGGGGACGACGACGCCGTCGACACCCTGCACACGGTGCTGGAGGTGGTGTGTCGCATCGCGGCGCCGCTGCTGCCGCTGACCACCGAGCAGATCTGGCGCGGGCTCACCGGCGAGCGGTCGGTGCACCTCGCTGATTGGCCTGCGCTGGACCTGTTGCCCGCTGACGACGAGTTGGTCGCCGCGATGGACGAGGCACGCGAGGTGGCGTCGGTGGCGCTGTCATTGCGCAAAGGCGCCCAGCTGCGCGTCCGGCAGCCGCTGGCCGCGCTGACCGTCGCCACCTCGGCGCACGAGAAGCTGCAGCAGTTCGCCGGCCTGCTGGCCGACGAGGTGAACGTCCGGACGGTTCAGATCGGGCCGGTGGACGAGGGCGGGAACGACGCCCGGGTACATCGGAAGCTGACGGTCAACGCCCGGGCGGCCGGGCCGCGTCTGGGCAAGTCCGTGCAGCAGGTGATCGGTGCTGCCAAGAAGGGCGACTGGTCGGTGGAAGCCGGCACCGGCCTGGTCACGGTGGGCGGGGTGAGCCTGCAGGAGGGCGAGTACACGCTCGATCTCGTCGCCTCCGGCGCCGGCACTGACGTGCTCGGCATGCTGCGCTCCGGCGGTTTCGTCTCGCTGGATACCGTTCTCGACGCTGACCTGCTCGACCAGGGCGCCGTCAACGACCTGCTCCGGCTGGTGCAGCAGGCCCGGAAGAACGCCGGATTCCAGGTGTCGGACCGCATCTCGCTGGCGCTGCAGGTCTCCGACGAACTGTGGGCAGCGGTGCAGGCGCGCCGCGAGCAGATCGCCGCGGAAACGCTGGCGACCAGCATCGGCCGGGTGCCGCACATCGCCGCGACCGGCTCGCACGTGCTGGCCGACGACAAGGTAGGGGACGGCTCGCCCGTCGTGCTGTCGGTGGCACTGGCGGTGGCTTGAGGGGTGACCAGGTCCGGATCGTCATCACCCGCGGGTGGTCAACTCAAAGCGTGCTCGACCATCGAAATCCTCGATGGACAATAGGTTGTGGCGGAGAACAGCAAGAGTGCCTTCGCCTCAGATTCCGTCATGCCGTAAGGAGCCTCGCTGTCTTTGGCGGCGTTTCGCAGATTATTGCGGACGGCTACAGGGTCACCGGGTTGTGATCCGAGTTCATCGCAGAAACTTCGAGCGTCGGTGGCGCGTCAGCAGCCGGTGACCGCTGTCGAGGGCGACTCTCACCGACGAGCGGCTCTCGCTGGGCAACATGATCCCCGCCGTGTTCACGGCGCGACTGCTACCTGCCACCACCAGCGGTCCACGCCCTGCCCCGGCGTGAGCAGGAGGTCGACAACAGGTGCGGAGCGAGGTTGATCAGCTGCTGTCGGAACGAACTTCCCGGATCCGCCGGGCAGGAACGCCGGCGTACACGCCGCCCGACCGGGCATGCCCGGAGACGACCGCACCGGCGGCGATCACGACGTCGGAGTCGATGACGGCCCCGGGCAGGATGGTGGCGCGGGCACCGATCCAGACCCGGTCACCGATGCTGACCGGACGACCGACCTCCGCGCCCCACCGGCCCTCGCCATCGATCGGATGGTGGCTGGTCAGGATGAGGGTCTGCATACCGAGGGCACATTCGTCGCCGATCGTCACCGGTGCGATCGCCTCGATGTAGACCGCCCTGTTCATGTACACGCCGTGCCCGACGGTCAGATTGCGGGGCCGGCCGGCGAAGATGAATTTGACACCAGGCGAGGACCGGAGCGAGGCGCCGGCCACTGCGAAGATCAACCGGCGGCCTGCCCGCGGAATCCACGGCGAGCCGCCGATGGAGCAGTAGATCGTTTGCTCCCAGGCCACGCCGACATCCTCGCGAAGTCGGTGGGCGAAACCGTGCAAGCCCGCCGATGCGGCGTCGTCGCGGTGGTCGGAGCCGGCCACTCGGACATCTTCAGCGGGCGACATGAGGTCTCCTTCGGTCGGCCGGCGGAACCCGGCGGATGCGCCCCCGCGTCTTTGCCTGCGCAGGGTCGTGACGCCGCGCTGGGAACGGTCCAGCCGGCGGCTGCGGAGGTAGGCTGCCGGTCCGCTCGGGTACCCGCGGAGTTCGCTGAACACCAGCTGCCGGGGGAAGCTGTCATCTGCCGGCGCGCTCCGCTTGTCGGATGCGCGGCCGGTTATTCTTTCGACGTTCTGCGCGGTCAGCCGGCTGACGGCCAGCGGAACCTGGGCGGCCAGGGACAGCAGATGACGCCGGTCGCCGAGCACCGCGGAGGTGAGCATCGCGGTGAAACCCAACCCGTTGCCGTGCATCTGGTGCAGCAGCTGCTGCCACTCCCGGCGGTGCCGGTGGTTGACGACCGCGGCCGGCTCGTAGCCGATCTTCCCGCCCGACCACAGGATGGCGACCAGCATGGCGAGGTCCTCCCCGCCTCGAGCAGGCGTGCCGGTTCCCAGCGCCGTGTCGAACAGGCCATGCCGGTGCAGACTGCTCTTCCGGAACGCCATGTTCGCCCCGGCACCGTAGGAACCGACACCGTAGATCGAGAACTGCCGCACCACTGCGCCGCTCTTGTCACGGACGGTTGCGCGACAACGCCGCAGCAGACCCGATTCGGTCTCCGCGCGCAGGCTGACGGGCAGGAAGCTGCGCTGTCCGCCGAAGCCGCCGTAGTAACGCTCGAACCAGATCTGAGCCGGTGTCTCGAGTTCGGCCGGCAGGATGAGTCCGGTGACCGCATCGAGCGACGAGTCACCGGCGAACCGCTGGCCGATGCCGCGCAGCCAGCCCGGATCGACCCTGACGTCATCGTCGGTGAACGCGATGATGGCGTGTCGCGCCGCTGCGATGCCGGCGTTGCGAGCCGCGGAGATGCCCGGTTGAACCGCCCGGACGACACTGATTCCGGGGTGGCCGGCGATCAGCGCAGGCAATGGGTCCGACGGGGGAAGGGTCGGTCGATTGTCCACCAGCAGGATCTCGACCTCTGGATAGGTGGCTGCGGCCAAGCCGTCGAGCAACAGCGCGAGGTCCTCGACGCGGGTGACGATGGTCGGAATGACGACCGAGATGCCAGGCAGAGAAGCATGTTCGGGCTTGTCGCTCCGGAGGTTGCCGCTGGTGGGTCCTTCCGGGGCCCCGACGGTCACCGTGTTCTCGACGAGGGCCGAGAGGCGGGCGCCGATGCGGTCGGCGCCCGCGTCCAGATCGAGTTCCACCGATCCGCAGGGCACGCCGGACCGG
>CAXSEW010000003.1:0-33668 GCA_964236185.1 uncultured Nakamurella sp.
GTCCGAAACCATTTTCCTTGTAGCTCTCTGGCTATCCCTGCCCCCGACAGATCAAGAACATCTGTGGGGCCGGATCCTGGTACGAGTAACCCGCAATCTGTATAACCAGCTAACCAGATCGCCAGTAGTAGGCCGGTGTCAGCTCGCGGCGACGTCCAGGGTGATCAGGCCGGCCTCGGCGAGGGAGACGACGTAGCGGTCGGGGCTGGCGTTGCGCAGCCAGATGATGTTGCTGGGGGCCTGGACGTCACCGTCGATCCCGGACAGCGGTGGCCGGCGGTCGGTGTACGGGTAGTAGGCGCCCTCCAGCAGGATCAGCGGGACGGGGGAGTCCCACCGGCGCAGATCGGCCGGCAGGTTGGACAGATCTGCGGTCAGCAGTTCCTCCTCCCGTTCGCTGAGCTCGATACCGGCCTCGTCGGCCTCTACGATCAGATTGGCGATCAGCCCGGGCCTCACCTTCAAGGCATGCTCGGCGCGTAGCCGGGCGCGGCCGCCGACGTCAGCGTCGCGGTAACCCGGGATCCAGTAGCCCAACAGGTCATCGGCGGTCTCGGCGTACACCATGCCCTGGCCGGGATCTGTCCAACAGAACCGGTAGCTCTGGCCGGCGGCGGTCAGCGGCGCCGCCGGGTCGCCGTGGTGGTTGCGGGGCAGCAGGTAGGTGTCGTGGTCGCGGTCGTAGGGGATCACCGCGATGCCTGGCTCGAGCTGGGCCGGGCCGGGGGTCGGGCTGGTCATGGTTGGCCTCCTGGTGCGGATGGGGCTCCGCGTAGGTGTGTGCAGCGTACGACGCATTACGGGTAATCAGGTGGTATGGCAATACAGTTATCTGGTCAGGGTCAGATTGCGAGGCGGTGGCCGTTGCGGTGGCGTAGACCGCTAGCCCACAGGTGAGTGGCCTGCTCCTTGTCTTCGTCGCGGCGGAACATCTCGTCGATGAGGTGCCGGACATGCCCTGTGCGGGCGTCGAAGTCGTCGTGGTCGGGGTTGAGTTGGCCGCCGTCGGGTCGGGGAGCGTCGAAGGTCAGGGCCCGGTTCTGGGAGCTGTAGTCGAGCAAGGCGGCCGACATCTTCACCTGGGCCTGGATCCGTGCGGGATCCAGCGAGCCGTCCCAGAGCCGGAACTCGATTCGTGAAGCGGCAGCGCTCAGATCAGTCGATCGGTCGGCGATGTGGGCGACATTGACGAAGGTGTACCGCTGGGTTGCGTTTCGCACGTCGGAGACCCGGCTGAACCCCTGGGTAGGGGGTTGCCGGATCGGGCCGGCATACCCGGCGCCGCGGCCGTGACCGGCTGCGGCCATCAGGTGCAGGTCCGCCTGATGGTGGTGCATGAAGCGCATGAACCGGGTCATCCTCTTGGCCATGCCGGCTTGATCGGCTGCGCTGATGGAAATGTGCGATCCGGTGCGGCCGGAGGCCTGACCGCCGTTGGCGGTGATCAGGTCGCACACCTCGTGGAGCCGGTCCCAGGTTCCCGGTTGGTCGCTCATGATGGGGGTGACGATCTCCCCGGCCACTGAGCCGTCGTGTTCGAAGCTCCACCCGCCGCGCAGGTCCCGTACGTAGCCGGAGGCGCCGGCGGCGCCGTAGCGCTGCATCCGGGGGGTGCGGGTGAACTCCGCGACGTACAGCGCCTGCCCGATCTGCTGGCCGGTGATGTTGGGCTGGGCGCTGTCGTATTCGAGCTCGACACCGAACTCTCGGCTCGCGCCGAAGCCGTACATGACTGGCCGGTCGGGGTTGCCGGCCATGAAAGGCACCCTCATTCCGGTCATGGCGGCGCGTACGTCGGCGGCGAATCGTGTGGGCTGTTCGGAATACCGGAATGTTGATCGGTCCGGCGCTTCGGGCCGCAGCGCTGCTGACGCCGGCTGAGTGTGTGCCGATGCCGTGGCTGCCGCGGCTTCGGCGGCCTGGGCGGCCGCCGTGCCGGCAGCGATCTGGCTGCGGTGCTGCTGCAGCGCTGCGGTGAGCTGCTCGCGCAGGGCGGTACCGGCGTCGTGGACGTGGGGGCAGGGGAGCCCGGTGTGGTGGGCTGGGTCGGTGCATGCGGCCCGCGAGCTGACGATGGTGACCTGGTCGTTGTCTCCCAGGACTGCGGTGAATTCGCCGATCAGTTGCCGCTGGTCCAGGACGGGGACAGCGACGTGTTCTCCGCGGTCGGTTCTGTCCAGCAGGTCTGCGATGTCCGCCAGCGAGTCGGTCGTGAGCGAGGTGGCCGCCCGCCCGTCCTGACCTGGTACGTCGAGGATCTGCCGATTGCCGGTCGTCGCCCTTAGGTAGGCGTCCTGCCCAGGTTCGGGGGCTGGGGTGGTGATCTGGCAGAGGTGGTTGGCGCCGGTGTACTGGCCGCAGGTGCTGCAGCGGCGCCGCACGCCGGCAGCGGCCGCCTGGACAGCGTCGCGGTACTGATGCGCTCGATTGCCCTGCAACCGCTGGTGAAGGACGTCATCGGGATGCGGGCCGTGCTGAATCTGGTCGGCGACTGCGGCGTCGACTCCGCTGTAGGTCAGCCACATGCCGTCGGTGGTGCTGACCTCCAGTCTCTGGGACTCCGGGTGGTAGCCGGCGACGCTGATTTCCTCGGAGGGACCCTGGGGGCTGCGGTGGTCGATGATCAGTTCGTGGCGACCCTCGGGGTTGTCCGGATGGTCGCCGACGGTTGCCAAACCGTGCCGGGTCCGCGGGTCCAGGGGGAGGCCGCGCCAGCGGTGACGTTCCTGGTCGGTGGGCCGTTCCTGGCGGCCGCTGGGCGCTGCAGCGCGGCCAGCGGCGTACATCTGTTGGACTTTCTGGTCCGGGATGCCTAGCCGCGCCCCTTCAGCAGCCAGGTGGTCGTCGAGCATCCGGACGGCCTGGATGGCGCGGGTACGGATCCGTTCGGCGGCGTAGATCATGCTGGCGTCGGTTGGGGTGACCGCTTCCCGTGTTCGGCGGACCAGGCCGGCGCGCCGCTGCGGACGTAGGTGTGGATGCGCGAGCACCGCCGCCTCGAGGCTGGTGCGCAGCGTCTGCCATCGCTCAGCAATCACGGCTTGGGCGGCGTGGTCTCGCTGCGCGTCGGGCTCCTGCCCGTGCGCGTCGTTGTACTCGTGACGTAGCTGATGGATCAGGGACTGGACCTGATCGTCTTCCAAACCTGAATCGATGCGGGCCAACCCCATCGGCACGCTCATCCCCGGGGTGGATCTGCAGCTCACTGGCGCTCCTTCGGGTAGTCCCAAGTTGGACAGAAGTGACCGTAAGAACTGGCGGAGCATCTGCTTAACCAGCAATATGGTTTAACGCGGCAATCCGCCAGATGTACCGGTCGCGTGAGGGCGTCAACGCAAAACCGGTAAAAGCGGTAAGGCAGCCCGTGTTTGCCCAGTTCATAACCGGTTTCGACTTGGTTGGGCCGACCGGTAAGGACCGGTAAGTCGATCTGTCGATTCGATGATCTGTGCAGATCAGACAGGGTATGGCGGCTTACCGGTATCGGACGGCCCAGACCGGTAAATCCCGTGGCTGAGTCGCGATCAGGGCGATTTCGAGGGTGCCGAGGGCAGGCTTGAACCAGCCGTGTGATGCGGTTGGCCTATCGGTTGTAGAGGAATCCGAGGGTCGAGGCTTGTTCCCCGCGGAACTGCCATTGGTAGTCGGGGCTGCCCATGTACTCGGTGGCCATGGCCTCGCTGAGAGCGTCGATGGCTGCCTGGGTGCCGCCGGTGTAGAAGGCGTCCAAGATCGTGGACATCGCCTCGCCCGACAGCTGGAAGTTGATCGATCGGGGCCGGATGCTCGAGCCGGGGGAGTCGGTGAGGGGCCCTGCGACTCCGCGGAACTTGAACCGGGCGCCTCGGCGTAGCTGGTCGTCACGGCCGCCTGGAATTTGACTGCGACGGTAGTTCTCGGTGTCCCGGTTGCGTTGTACTGCCAGGTCGAACGGCTCGGCCGCGGCCGGCGGAACCCGTCCCTGCTGTGCCCAGCGGCGGATGGTGCGCTCAGACCGGCCCAGGGTCTGCGCAGCGGCCCGTGTGCCGCCCAGTTCGGTGATCTGGTCGCGGACGTTCGCCGGGGCGGCTGCACGGGATTGAGTGACCGCTTGCCGGAACTGGGCGGCAGCGCCACCTCGGCGAGGTATGGCCTCCCGCTGAGACCAGCGGCGCACAGTGCGTTCGGACCTACCGAGTCGGTCGGCGACGGCCCTGGTGCCGCCGAGCTCGCGGACCTGGTCACGAATCCCGGACGGCTGGGTCAGGCCTTGGTAGAACAGCGATTCGAGGCGGTTTGGCCCGGCCGGCCGGTCGGGCGGGTCCGGCGGGCCGGCGGAGGTCATTGCTGGTCGACTTTGGGCACCAGCGGCAGCAGCTTGGTCAGCCGGCGGCTGGCCAAGGACTCAAGGATCTGGTCGGTGACCGGCGCGGTGCGCGAGAGCTTGAACTGGCCCAGCGCCGTTCCGAGCTTGAGCGGTGCGGGCAGGGCGGTGTCCGGGTTCGGGTCGTCGGAGAGATAGAAGACCTCGTCGGTGGATACCGCGACCGGCCAGATGTCGCTGGTCTGCCCGGCAGTGCGGATCTTGCGGAGCAGGTTCGCGTTGGCCGTGCCGATGACGGCCAGGCGCCAGTCGGGGCGGTACAGCGGGCTTCTGGCGTCTCCGTCTTCGGATCGAGCGAATCGGCCGGTCATGGCGGTGTACGCGGCCTTGACCGCCCGCAGCAGCGCAGGCCCGTCGGGGTCGCCGGCGTCCACAGCGGCCAGGGCTGCGGTCCGACCGTCGCGGATGGTTTCGTACCACCGGTCGAAGTAGCGGCGGGTGCTGTCGGGCCAGGTGTAGGCCTCGAGAATCCTGGGTTCCTCGCCGATGTCGTCGAGGTACCGGATGACCGGTGTGGTGTACCAGCCGGTGGTGCCGGCCAGGGCGCCGCCGGGGCGGCAGATGTCGGGTAGGCGGCGGTCCCCGGGTTCGCCCGGTTCGATCCGCCACAGCCCGGCGGTCTTCTTGTTGAACGCGACGCCGGTCTTGTGATGGGTGGGTTCACCGACGCCCACCTCTACGGCGCCCAGAGCAGCCAAGTACATCGCGTTGGCGTCCCAGGCGTGGATGTAGGTGCGGCGTGCTTCGTCCCGGTCCGGGGTGCGGCACCACAGCAGCGCGCTGCTGGGCACCCGGGCGGGATCTTTCAGCGCGGCCGGTGGGGCAACGTAGGTGTCTGCAGTCAGGGCCCGGGGCGAGGACCGTAGGGCCTGTAGCAGCGACAACCCCGTCGCACCGCCCGAGGCTCCCCAGGGCAGGCCCAGAGTGTCGGCGATCCGTTGGGCGCGGCGGGCGAGTCCTTCGGCGTCGGTCTGGTGGTGGGTGAGGACCTCGGCGACGTCGAACGCCCCGATCAACGGCAGCATGACCAGCTGGAACCCGGCGGCTGGCCGGTCAGCGGTCTTGGTTCGCCAGATCCGGCTCCAGATGCGTAGCCGGTTGTCGCTGGAGATGTTCCATCCGGCCGTGGTGGCGGCCTTGACCGCGGCCGCGCCGGCGGCACTGATAGCAGCGGAGATCTCCTGCATCTCGGTGTGCTCTGCGAGTTCGGGCACGGTGATGCCGAACCGGGTCAAGCCTTCGGCGGTCATGAGCAACTGGCCCGGTGAGGGCAACACATGCCGGCTCCCGCCGTGGCCGATGCGCAAGGTGATGGCCAGCTCGGCCAGGTCGCCGAGGTGGATGACGGTCTGCGGGTCGAGGTAGATCCGGGTGCCGTCGGGCAACACCAGCTCGTCCGCGGTGACCACCGCGGCGGCGGCCGCCCACCGCCCGCCGGGTGCGGCGGGTTGGACAGAAACCGGTTCGGGGATCGGCGCCGGATCCGGCAGGTCCTGCTGTCCGCTTCCCAGATCGGCCGGATCGGCCGGGTCGGGCACCGGAGTCTGGCCCGGTGAGAGAGGCAGGGCCGGTTCGGTGGGGACATCGCAGCTGGGATGCAGGGGGACGCCGTCGTAGCTGAATTCGGTGAGCTCCCCACACCCGACGCACGGGATGGGCGTGTGCCAGGTGGTGTCGTACTGGCCTGTCGCCGGGTTCAGCTGCACTTCGTCGACCTCCTTCTCGGCGTCGATGACGTCGGGGTCCGGTAGGAATCGCAAGTCCTCCTCGGTCAGCGCGTCCACCAGCTCGTCGAGCACCGCCGGGTTCTGGTCGTCGATCGCCTGGCTGCACGGGAGGGGCGGTGCTGGCCGCGGCGCCGGCGCCGGCGGTGTGGGTGGTGTGGGCGGGTCGATGTGGAAGATGGCGTCGGCGTCCAGGTCCCACATGCGCCGTTGTCCCTCACCGGTGTGCGGGTCCGGCACGACCGCGGTGAAGCGGCCGTGCTCGGTGCGCAGGTATCCGGCGTCGGCCAGTGCCCGTTGGATGACGGTGCGGGTGGCCATCAGCGGAGTGCCCTCGCGTGCCAGCACGTTCAGGATCGCCGCGACGGTGCCTGCGGGGTCGACGTGCATGCGGTGGCCGTGGCTGGTCTGGGCCATGACCCCGACCCATTCGCCGCGGGCTTCGCAGCGGAAGTACTCCTCGCCGGTCTTGTGGTCCAGGCCGGTGTCTACGCGGCGCCAGCCGACCTGCAGTGCCCGGGGATAGGCCGGGGTGAGGCCTTGCGGCAGCGTCAGGTGGATACGCCCGGTCGACAGGGCCGAGACCAACGCGCTCTTGCAGATCTCCCCGACGGAGCTGGGGGAGTCGGGGTCGACGCCGCGCAGGCCGGCTTCGTACAGCGCCTCGTGCACCTCGGTGAGCATTTGCTCGGCCTCGGCCGCGGTGTAGGCGCCCACCTCGGTGAGGTAGTGGGCCATCAGTTCCCAACCGACGCCCAGCTCGGCCAGCGGCTCGGCGACTCGGTCGCCGAAGCCTGCAGCCCGGTACTGCTCGGACAGATCCGCAACCCGGCTGGCGGCCCACTCCTTGTGGACAGGCAGATCCCGGGCCATCCACGCGAGCATCGAGGACATGACCAGGTTCCGGCCGTACCGGGACTCCGGGCGACTCATGTCGATGATGTTGGACAGATTCAGCTCACCTTTGGCCAGGTCGACGACGTTGATCCGCTCCTGAGCGGACACGTTCGACGCCTTGACCTCCGAGGTGGCCAGCAGTGTTCCGCGGGGAAATTTCGTGCCGTCCCTGACGTCGTCGATCTGGTTGTCGTGCCGGTCGCGTCGTTCGGCGTTCGCTTGCATGCGACCAACCTCGGCCAGGAACACCGCCGCCTTCTCCGGCGACTTGTCCGGCGCGAAATCGTCGGCGAACAGAACGGTGTCCTTCGCCGCGTAGAGCAGGTCCTGCAGTGCGCTGTGCGTGGCACCTCGCCCTGACATCGATGCCCCGGGCCGCTGACGCTCCCAGCGGGTGCCGAAGTGGTGCATGGTCAGCGCCGCGACACCGGACTTGTAGGACCCGGGAACGCCAAACAGCATGGTCACGGGCGAGGACCAGCCCAGTACGGCGCGGTAGGCGGTGCCGGCGAGTACCGCACCGACGTGCGGGGACAGCCGGGTCATCAACGCGCGGGAATGACCGTCGAATGCCTCCCGGATCCGGGCCGGATCGAGTTCGGGGGCGCACAGCTCGACGCGTTTGATCGTCGAGGGCAATCGGACAGAAAGGGGGACCTGCCCGGCGGCGCAGATGCCGCCGCCGGCGTGCACGTAGGTCCAGCCGTGCTCGGGCAGATCGCGCCATCCAGTTGAGCGGTACCGCACGACGGTCTTCGAGGTGCTCTTGCTCGTCAGGCGGATGGCATCCCAGATTTTGGCCCGTCCACGTGGCGAGCTGTCGTACTGGATGCCCATTTCCGGGACGTTGGCCAGCCAGTCGCCCATCCGTACGCGGTCTTCGGCGACGCGCATCGTGATCGTCTCGCCGGTTTCGGGGTGGGTGTAGGCCAACACTCGGGCCAGCACCGTTGTCTCCGGCTGGTGATCGACGAGCTCGCCGTCCTCGATCTCCGTCTCGGCGATCTCGGTCTGGATGATCCGGGCGTCCAGGCTCAAGATGCCGTGCATCTTGAGGTTGCCGTTGCGGTCCGGGCGGTGCTCAACGATGACCCCGTCCGGCAGCCGTTCGTACCGGGTCCAGATGACAGCCGACCCGGTCTGCCTGCTGCCGCCGCCTCCGCTGCCGCCGCTGCGGTCGGGGAACGGCACCACGTTGGCCGGCGGCGCCGGATCAGCTGGCGGCTCGGGTGGCACCGCCGACGGCGCGGTGCGCAGCAACACCTCGGACACCGTCTGCGGCATGTGCGCGCCGGTGGCCTCCCATGCCTCTAGGGCGACCCGCTGCGCCGCGAGGAACGCTTCCTCGGCCCGGGCGGCGCCAGCCTTGACGTCGGCGGGGCGGGCCGGAATCGGCGCAGCGGCGGCCAACTGGGCGGACACGGCGGGCACGGCAGCCGCGGCGGCGTCGGCGGCGTTACCTGCGGCCTTGGCGCAACGCACGGCCTCGTGCGCCCACCGGCCGGCGAAGCGCTGCTCTTCCTCGGCGGTCTTTGGCGCCTTCGGCTCCGCGGCCCGGGCTCGCTCGAGGCGGGCCGTGGTCTCGTCCAGGGCGATCTGGGCCAGCCGGACATGCCGCTCGGCTCGCTCGGCCATCGGGTCGACCACGGCGGCCTGCACCAGGGCTTCGGCGGCGGCGTCGGTTAGGGGAACGAAGTCCTCCAACCCGAACCCGGCGGCCAGGTGGTCGTGTGCGTCGGCCTTGGGTTCATCGACTGCGGACAGCACCACCCGGGTCGACGTGGCCACACCCGACAGGCGCTGGGTGAGGTTCCGGGCCCGCTGGTAGCCGGCGGCGTCGCGGTCGACGACCAGGACGACGTCGGCGCCGCGTAGCTGCTCAACCTGTTCGTCGGCGACGCCGGTGGCGCCGTTGTTGTTGGTGGTGGCGATGCCGAGTGTCCCGTCGGCGCCCGTGCCGCGCAGGACCTGGTTCAGGGCTATGTCGTCCTTTTCGCCCTCGGCCAGCCAGACCGGCAGGTGCAGGGCGATGGCCTCGTTGACGGCGGGCAGGTGGCGCAGCACCCGTTGCTTGCCGAGCTTGGGGATCCAGCCGCCTCGTCCGTCAGGCCGGCGTTGATCGAATCGCTTGTCGGTGCGCCCATCGATGTGTGTGCCGGCCATCCGCAGCACTTGGTAGAGCAGCGCGCCGTCGGCGTCGACGTAGTCGTAGGTCGCGGCCAGCGCCCATGTCCAGCCGGCTTCGTCGTCGATGTCCGGCGGTGCCGGGACGATCCGCTTCGGGAGCGGGCCGAGCCGGTTGCCGGCCGGGGCGACGCTGGTACGCCGCGGCCGGGACTCGCCATCGCGGCGAGGTGGCAGGGGTTGATCGAACCGATCGGACAGGCCCAGGCCGAGGGCCTCGAGGATGTCCTTCTCCATGCCGTCGCCGCAGGAGCCGCACCGCAGCCGGGTCATGCCGCCGCGCTCGTTCTTCCAGCTCACTGAAAGGCTGGGCTTGCGATCGTCGTGCAGTGGGCACCTGGCGGTGGCTTGGCTGTTGCCGCGGAGTCGTGGGTGGCGGTCGTTGGACTCCAGTGCGGCGAGGATCCGGTCAAAGGATGACCGTGGCGATCCCGAGCGGACCAGATCTGGGCTGCTCATGCGGTGGTGCGACCTCCTTCCCGTGTGCGGCGACGTGGACCGGTGTAGTGCGGCTACTGCGCGGTGGCGCGGGTGCGGCGGGCGGCGCGGAGGCGGGCGGCTTCCTCGTCGACGTCGTGGCGGAATGTTTCGTCGCCGGTCCACAGGTCGAGCGCGCCGCGGATCCGGTCGGTGGTGGTGATGCCGTCGTTGCTGCGCGCTAGTGCGAGGGCGCGTGGCAGCTCGGGACCCTCGAAGGTGACGCTGAGCTTGACGTCATCTGCGCCCTGCTTGCCCTTGGCGTTGTGGCGCAGCTCGCCGCGGCGATTGATGAGTCCACGAACGGCAGAGTTGGTCGCCCACAGCTGGACCATGGCCCGGAGTCGATCGGTGGCGGGGATCTTGTCCTCGGCGCGGGCGATCGCCAGCTGTCGGTGCTGTTCCTTAGGAAGTTCCCAGGTGAGGGTGTTCGCGGTACTCATGGGCGGGTCCTTTTCTGGTCAACGCCGGTGGGCGGCTCATGCACGCGCCCCACCCTCGACCAGATCCCGCAGCCATGACTTACCGGGTATACGGAATACCGTATTACCAGTTATCTGGCGTGACTTACGGGTATGACACAAACCCGTAAATCCGGGTGCGCCTCTACCTCTGGCGGCACCTGTTGGGTCATACTGAGTGAGACGGGACGCGAAACACACGAGCCGCCGTGACTGCCGAAGCGAAAAGCCGACGTAGACGTAGGTGACGAGTTTCTGTCACACGAACCCCCCAACTGGTTGGCTGCCGAGGGGGGTTTTCGTGTATCTGGGGTCAGATCATGCGCTGATGGGCAGCTCCTGCTGAACTTCGCCGGTTGGTGATGGGACGCGGGACAGGGGCGGTAGCTCGTAGTTGTGAACCTTGGCCATGCACAAGGCCACGTAGTCCGACACGCACAGCCCAGCCTCGGCGGCGGCGTGCTCCATCTGCTCGGCGAGCGCGATGGGGGCGCGTACGCCGATGAACTTGCGGGGGCCCTTGGACTGGCGGCCACCGCCGCGATTACCGCTGGCGGAAGTAGTCGAAGCCATGTGGCACATCAGAGCAGATCCACCGGGGCAAACATGCTCGACACGCGCAGCTCATCAAGGAAACAGTTTCAGGTTTCGGTTTCTGTTATCTCAGGCGGCCCGAACGCCGGCCCGTTCAGCGGCGTTTACTCGTTGCACATGCAGGACCCGCAGGTCCTTGAGCTTCATGGCGCGGCCACCTTCCGAGTAGGGGATACCAGCCCAGATGACACCGCGAGGGGACTGGCTGGCTTGGTCCTGTAGGGCGCCGGGGTAGTCCTGGACGAGCTGGGCGCGGCACATGGCGTTGAGCGGGCAGGCGCCGCAGATTTGGATGGCCCGGGCCCAGGCCGGGCCATCGCCGGTGTCCAGGTCCCACGAGGCGTGCGGGTGGGCTGGGTCTGCGGCCGCGGAGAGCATCGAGGCGCACGGCGTTTGCCGTGCCGGGACAGCGAGGTGGTCTGACATCGGTCCCCCTGGAACAGGGCCCTGGTGAGGGCGAGATCATTTCTGCTCTCACCGTCCTCACCTGCGACGTTGCGACGTTGCTGTCCGAACGCGCACCGTTGCGGAGGGTCTATCAGCACAAACACCCCGCAACCTGGCGGTTCGGGGGGTTTCGCTGGTCGAACCCCGTTGCGGGATAGCTCACCGCCGCAGCGCTGCTCCCCACCTGCCGGAGCCGCTGGCCATCACGTCGGGCAGGCGCCAGATGAGTTCGGGAGCGCCTCCGTCCCAGCAGGCGTCGACGACGCCGTGAAGGCGCCGGTAGCCGTTCGCGTCGACGATCAGCGTGGTATCGATCAGCCACGCTTCGGCCAGGGCAGCGCCGATCGCGGCCGGCTCGGTGTTTGCTACCTCGCCGACTGACGAGCGCTCCAGGACCTGCGAGATGGTCGTGGCACGCAGCCGCAACGTGGCTTGGTCGAGGTCCAGACTGCCCAGCGCCGGCCCCTGCGGTTCGATGCTGGACCGCCAGCCCATTGCAAGCAGCGGGCGCCCGGGCGGTGGTCGCAGCGGGTTGCCGGCGTCGACCAGGTGCCCGAGTTGGTTGGACAGACCGGCCGCGAGATCGGCGAGGAACTGCCCCGCCGGCCCGGGCCGGCTCGGCCCGGCGGCGGTGAGGAATGGGCGGTCGGCGGGTGGTACGTAGGCCCACACGGCCGGGGCCGGCCGCGGGCCGATGACGTCGGCGACACCGCACAGTTTGGACAGGAGCCGGGTCGCGTAGCTCAGCCGCTCCACATCCTGGGCGCCGACGGCCCGTTGCACCTCGGGCCACAGCGAGTCGGTGATGGACAGGAACGGCTTCAGAGCCGGATCCGGATCTTTGTAGTGAGCGGCGCGGACCTGAGTCAGCCAGAGGTTGCCTTCGTCGACGAGGTCCTCAACCACCGGCCAGTCGCCGGCGTGGACGGCCGGGGAGACGGTCCGCATAGCCCATCCGAGCAGCTCCGGCGGCGCCGCTTGCTCATGGCCGGCCGGCAGGACGGCGGGCCAGCCCTGCTCGGCCCACTCGGCCTCGGCCGCCGGGGGTGTCTGGATGATCAGCACCCGTGGACGGTATCGGGGCGGGCTACCCCGCGGCTTGTCCGTCGGCGGTAAGGCGCTGCCGAGCCCGCCGACGGGCGACAACGGTCGCCCGTAGCCGTAGGTCGCTCAAGGTCATCGGTTCGCCAACCGCGTTATATGCGACGCCAGCCCAGATGACGTCCTGAGGATTGCGGTGCTGCAGCTGGCGATGGTCGGCGCGTTCCTGGATGCACCAGCCGACGAACGGGCAGTGTTCCTGGCAGATCTGCAACGCACGCAGCCAGGTGACGCCGTCGCCGACATCGAGATCCCAGGACGCGTGGGGCGGCTGATCATCAGGGCCGGTGCGTTGGCTAATCCGAGTGCAGGGCGGAACGTCGTCTTCGTTCATCTGCGACGCCTCCCGTCCGCAACCCGTATCCCAGGTATCTGTTAATACAGTAAACCAGGATACGGGCTGCGGCAACCGGACGGGTACTCAGAGTGATCCGGCGGGGATCTCCTCGTCCCGGCCGAAGGAGGTGACGCCGATCTGGCCGGCATTCGGGCTACCGTCCTGCACCTGATAGGTCAGCTGCACCTCGGTCATTTCACCGGTCTCTTCGTCGACGGAGTATTCGTCGTCCTCGAGCTCGGTGATCAGTGCCCGAGTGCTGACGCCGTCGACCTCGATGAGCACTTCCTGTCCAACCTCGAGCCGGCTGGCCTTGGTCAGCTCCAGGCCGGCGGTCTCGAAGCCGGCGACTCCCTGGTCGGGGCTGTCCTCGGACTCCTCGACCAGCCGTTCGGCCCGGGCCAGCTCCCGCGCGACGTTGCGCAGGGTCTTGGGGTCTTGCACCGGTTCGGCTTCGACCTGGTCGCTCCACAGTTCCGCTCGTTCGGCGATCAGCGGCCGGATGACTTCCAGGAACGCAGCGTCCTCGGCGGAGAGCTTGCCCAGGATCGCATCGCCTGGGTCCGGGACCCAGAAGGTCTGGACGGTCTGCGGGCCCTGGCCGGCGTCGACGGTGGCGCGGCCGCGGACCCGGGTCACCACGCGTTCCTTGGTGGCCGGATTGATGCCGTGGTCGAACGCTCGCTGCTGGACGCTGCGGGTACCGAACACCATCTCCAAGGCGGCGCCTTCGAGGTGGCCCAGACCGACCCGCGTGGTCAGGTTCGACCGCGCCTCGCCGGGGATGAACGACACGTCCGGACGTTGCGTTGCGGTGACCACCAGGTCCTTGCTCTGCCGGCCCAGGCGCAGACCGGACCAGATCTTCTTCAACTCCGGGTTCTTGGTGCCTTTGGGCTTGGCGATGGAGTCGGCCTCCTCACCGGCTGCCGCAGCTTTGGCGATAAGGTCCGCAATCTTGTCCTCTGAAGTGTGGTACTCGGTGAGCCGCTCGACGAGCTCGCCGGTTTCGTCGACGATCATCAGCACCGGCGGCAGGTCGTCCTCGGAAACGTGGAACCCCTTGATGGCGGCGTACCGGTTCCTCATGTTGGCGTGGAACCACTTGATCGCCTCCTCCATCTCGTCCTCGCTGGTGGCGACCGCTTCGATGCCGCCCCACACGGGCATGCCGCGGCCGTTGAGGGAGTTGGGGTCGAACCCGCGGAAGGACAGCTCCTTGGGGTCGAGGAGCAGGATGATCCAGCCCCTCATCAGACAGCTGATGATCAGGCTGAATAAGAAGATGGTCTTACCTGTGCCGGTGGGCCCGACGACCAGCATGTGCGGCAGCACCTTGGGGTTCCAGTAGACGAGCTTGCCGCCGTCGCCGACTCCGAGCGGAATCAGCATCTGGTCGTCCCGGCCGGGCACCAGGTCCACCGGGTACGGCGCTTGGGTAGGCAGAGGCGCGGCCGGAGTGATGGTGACCCGGTTCTTCGCCGTGTCCCACCGAACATCCCAATAGCCGGTTGCCGCCGGCGCCTTCTTGTCCAGCACCGTCTGCACCCGCTGCCGGAAACCTTCGCCGATGTCACGGGTGGTCATCGTGTAGCCGGCGACCAGCTGTTGGACAGAACCGTCCGCGGCGACGCTGCTCAGGCGCTGGTCGACGGCGACGTCGCCGATGATGTGGCTGAGCGCTACGACCAGGGTCTTCAGTTGCTCGTGCTTCTCTTCCAGCCGGGGTGGGGTGTACGGCTTGGGCTTGATGACCACCCGGTCGCGGCCCTTGACCCAGGCCGCAGTGACCGGCGCGGCGAGGTAGGGATTCAGCGCCTTGGCCAGCGCGTCGGAAAAGTCCGACAGCACCGCCGTCGACGGGCGGTACTTAACCTCCATGGAGCGCAAGCCGCGGCTGCGGCGGGCCCACCGGGCCCGCCGCAACGTCAGCTGAATAGGGGGGACGTGCAACGTCGCTGAAGTCACCGCGAGCACCGACGACCGCAGCCGGCGCCGCGGGCGGAGGACGATCCGTCCGACCACCCCCACCATGACGATCGCGGCGGCCGCCGCGGTCAGTTCAGTTCCGAATCGCTGGGCATGGTTGGACAGAAATGTCTGGACGGTCAGGACCTGAGGCCACGGGTGTGGGATGTGCACCGCCCGGTTGGCGATCGCCGCTGCGATGGCCAGCAGCCCGAGAACGAACATGCAGGCGGCCACCCACGGCCACCATTTTCGCCGCGTCGGTAACGGTGCGACCGGGGCCCTCACAATCGGTGCGGCTGTCGGCTGATCGGAGCCGCGCCGCGGGAACGGCGTTGGTAGGGGAGGTGGAGTGTCGGGCGCTGCCACAGGCGAAGTCATGGAGGCGGCCTCCTTCCGGTCGGAGGTGACGACGGGTTGTCGCCCACTTCCTGGAAGCTAGGAGCTACCGCGGCTCACTGGATTACCAGTAATACGGCAATGAACTCATGCCAGATCGCCAGATCGCTGGGCTAGCAAGGTTGGCATACAACCAGCAACCCACTTGACAAGGTGGGTACGCTCCGAGCTGAACGACATAGGAGAGAGGGATCGGAGCAGCCCCCCCGGTCCGGGGCATAAGACCCCGCCATCCCTGAACGTTGCGTCATCCCGAAATCCCAAAGCAACAGCTCATTACCAGGCACCTGGTGATCGGGCATGCCAGCATCCCGGGCAGCTCGGCGAAAACATCACCACGACTGGACTTGCTCTCCTGGACCTGCCGCGCGGTACCCAGCTGCGTCTCGGGAGAGATGCGGTAGTTGAGGTCACCGGCCTACGCAACCCGTGCGCGCAGATCAACGCTTTCCAACCGGGCTTACTGAACGCCGTCCTACAGCGCGACGAGGACGGCACCCTGGTACGCAAGGCCGGCATCATGGGCATCGTTTGCCACGGAGGGCTGGTTCGGCCTGGCTACCCCATCGAGGTGCTCCTGCCCGCCGGCCGATTCGAGGCGCTACAACGCGTCTAGCCATGTCTGCTGGCCGGTGTTCCAGGTGTTGACCGCATCTGTCTGGCAGGCCAGCGAATTGGCGTAATGCCAGCTCACCAGGGCCTCACGTCGAAGCCCTGTTCCCGTAGCTCGGCGAACAGCTCGACAGGCAGAAGGTGCACCTGGCGCAAGTTCGGCTGGGTGGGGTCTGCGGCAACACGGGAACGGTGCTGCACGGTGATCCCGGCGTGCGCGTCCCCTTCGACGCCAAGACCAGCCAGCAGAGTGATCTCTTCTGTTGCGGCCTTGCTGAACCGGTGTTCGCCATCGCTGCTGACACCGACCACCATGGGTTGCACACCGCTCATGCCGCGATCCTGCCGTACGTGGTTGCTCTGAACCTTGGGAATGACAGCCCAGGCGGCAACGGGAGTCAGGTCGACTTGGCGCCGCGGCCTCGTCGGAGCGCGCGCGGCGCAGGGAAGGGCTTGCCGCCGTTGAAATCGTTCTCCAGGCGCTTGACCACCGAGTCGATCGCGAATCGGACGATGGCGGTCGAGGAGTCGAAGTCCTCGGGGGTGTCGTTCATCTGAACGAAGGCGACCGCGCCGGCCAGCCTCTTGTTCAGGCTCGTCGGCATGTTCCAGGTCATCTTGATCGTCTTCTCGGCAAAGGTAGCTTCGCCGGGACGTAGCACCTGCTCGCCGGCTGGCGGCGAGTCCGGAACGGGGTCGGGGACCGCGGCCAGCCCAGAGTGCTCGGCTTCCGCGTCTACTTGCTTTTGAGGTGCTTGCTGGAACGGGTCGTCGGTGATGCTGATGCCTTTACGGGGGGGCCGGCTGCTCATCAGGTGGTCCTTTCGATCAGGTGCTGGGCGAGCTGGGAGAAGTGCTCGGTGAGTTCGCGCGCGGCGTCCTCGCGTAAGGCGGCGAGCGGCAGCCGGGCGCCGTGGGCCCGTTCGACGACGATGCGCCGGGAAATCATCGGTTCCAGGACGCGGTCGCCGAGGTCGCTGCGCAGGTTCTCGAGGATCTCTTTGTCCGGGCCGTTGCGCAGGTCGAAGTTGGTAGTGATGACGCCAGCGAGGTCTTTGACGTGCGGAAAACTCTGATGCATCGCGGCGAGTTCGCGGCGCAGGTCGATCAGTCCCAACAGGCCACCTTCGGCTGCGGAGATGACTCCGATGACGTGGTCGGCGGCAACCATGGCCAGCGTGAAGGCTTCGGTTCGGCCGTATCCGCAGTCCAGCAGAGTCATCGCCGTGTCGGCGTCGGTGTTGTCCTTGAGCGTCTGACGCAGGTTCCAGTAGTCGGAGATGCTGGAGACCTGCATCTTGCTTCGGCTGTTGGAGGGGATCAGGTCGATTCCGGCCCAGGCCTTCCGAGCGGTCTCGTCCAGCCAGGGGAGCTCTTCGAGTCTGAGGACCGTGTCCTGGTAGTCGGTCAAACCGGCGAGCAGCGTGGCCACGGTGGCCTTGCTCTCCAGCGGGTCGCGTCCAGTCATCACCACTGTGGTGAACGCCTGCAGGTCCATGTCGAGGACGCGCACGCGCGCCCGCGGTTTCGACTTCCGCAAGAGCACGACCATGGCGACGGCGAGGTTGATCACCGCGGTGCTCTTGCCCACTCCTCCCTTCAGGTTGCCCACGGCGAGGGTGCTCATTTACTGCCTCCGTCTTGGTCGAAGTACTGGGAGCACCGACGTGCTTTCAGCCTTACCTGGTGAACCAGATTACCAGCTATAAGGGGTGCCGTAAATACAGGGATGCATCTATCTGTATTACCCGATACCCAGTAATACGGGAGCTGAAGGAGTCGATCAGCATGATCCACAACCGCCCGTCGACGCCAGAAAGGAGGCGACATGCCTAACGCCCCGATTAGCGCCGCCGCGCCGCCGAGCGACTTTCGTACGGCACGGGCGCAGCAACTGGCTCAGGCCCGACAACGACACCACCAGCTGGCCGAGCATTATCCCGACGTCGAACCGGCCCAGCTGGCAGCCATGACCGACGACCGGTTCTGGGGTCCGGACCAACTATGGCGCCACGCTCTGGAATCCGCCCCGCGGATCGCCGCGGCTCCCCTCGACGATCACAAGCGCCGCCTGCGGTGGCTGCCGATGCGGTGGCACAAGACTCCGGCTCAACCGGGCGTTCCTGCCGCGGTCCCACCTGTCACCCTGACGAAAACCCCCGCCGTCACCACCCGCGCTGCCGCACCGGTCGAGTCGTTCGTCGTCACGAATCCCGGCGGGCACACCTCGGTCATCGGCGGCCGGATCCGGTCCTGGGTGATCCGCCTGCTGGTGCTGATCGCCCCGATGGTGATGGTCGGCGCCCTGGCCTACTCCTGCGGCTCGGTGGTGGCAGCGTCCTCCCAAGCCTCCGCCCGGGGCGACTTGATCGCCGCCCAGGCGGACCGTTGGCACCTGAGCACATTCCCCGCCGCGCAGGCAGCGGCTTTCGGCCAGACCTACCTGACGCTGTGCCTGACCCACCCGAAGCCCAGCGACACCACCGCCCTGACCGGCCGTATGCAGGCCTTGGCCGCGATGACATCGTCCGGTGTCAGCCCGGGATGCGGTTGGGACGGAACCGGCGGCGCACAAACCCCCCTGGCCGTGAATTGGACAGGAACGGCGACGCCGGCGGCCGGGCAGTACGCAACGGGCCAAGCCGCCCGGTTGGCCTACACCATCACCTTGACAACCGGACAGATCAGCCAGGTCCTGCTGCCGGTGTGGTCGGCCGCGCCGACAGGCCAGAACGGAATGCGCGTCGTCGGCGAGATCACCGTGCTGCCCTACGCCGGCGCCGCGTCGACCGCACCGATACCGCGGGCCCCGACCACCGTCGACGACAACTTGGCACTGCAACTCCAACCGACCGTGCTCACGCCCTTCTTGCAGGCCTGGGGCGCATCGAACTCGGTCCAGCTGAGCCTGACGGTCACCGCGGACGCTTCCGCGGCCGCCACCACCGGCCTGGCTGGCACCGTCACTTCGCCGGCGATCGACACGGTGCTTCTCGTCGTTATCAAGGGATCACCGAAGGCCTACAAGGACGGCGACCAGGCCACAGCCGAAACCGTCGTCGAGTGGAAGACCGGCACGGCCGGCACCCAGAAGTCGGCCTACGACATCGCACTTCACCGCGTAGGCGGTCGGTGGCTCGTCGCAGACATCACCGGCGGACCGGTCGACCAGCAAGGCGGCGCGGCCGCACAGACCTACATCACCAACCCCACAACAACTCCCGTACCCACCTCCTGAAAGGACCTTCCCCATGACCACTCAGCACTTGGCCGCTCTCACCTACGGCGGTGCCCCCACTCCCCGCGGTGTCACCTACCTGGCCGGCACCCCCATCGACACCGCGACCGCCTACATCAAGCCGTGGACCACGGCGATGATCGTCTTCGGCGCGGTGATCCTGGGCGGCTGCTTGGCCTACGCGGCGATCTCGATGGGTGCCCGCTCGGCTGCCGCCAAGAAGGGCGACAACACGCACATGCGCGAGGGCATCGGCAAGATCGTCGGTGTCTGCGTCGCCGGCTTCTTCCTCGGTATCTCCCTGCTCGCAATTGGTCTGGCCGTCAAGCTGGGCCAGGCTGCGCCGGCGTCGTGATCTTGCGCGGCCGATGACATCCCCGCCAGGTCAAGAGACCATCTACTCCGACGACTTCACCCGCCTCGCCCTGTTCCAGAGCCGGTCGTGGACCTTCGGAGACCTCAGCCTGGCCGCCGTCGGCGGGGTGCAGTGGGACGCCGCTATCCCCGCGCTGATCAGCGGCCTGAAGTACGCCGGCCCAGCGGCCCTGCTCCTGCTCACCTGCGGTGTCACCCCGCTGCTGGCGGTCCTGGCCGCACCTGTACCGGCAACCCTGACCTACCGGCGCCGAGCCAAGGAACGGAGTGGCGGCTTGTCCGAGGGGGAGAAGGCCGCGGTGAAGAAGTTGGACAAAAAGCGGGCCGTGGAGTTCCTCGGCCTGGCCGGCGACACCGAGTCGACCGAGGTCGTGTGGGACGTCATCGTCTACACGCCCGGGCGGTGAAGAGGGGAGACCTGCCATGGGACTAATCGTCGTTCTACTTGTTCTGTTCGCCGTGATGGGCGGTGGGACCCTTGCCATTTTCCGGTGGGTCCAAAAACGAGAAATGCGCAAGACCGACGACACACCGGCCGTTTTCCAGCGGGTCAAGTCGCTGGCGCCGGACCGGCGCAAAGAAAGTCGCCGACTCGGCTACCGATGGGCGGACGATTACATTTTCGTGCACGGATCCGGCGTGTACTGCGGGGTCGAATTGGCGACCAAACCCGGCGAATACGCCAGCCGTGAAGAAATTGACAGCATCGCCATGGGGCAGGTTGGCCTACTCAAGTCGTTGCTCGGTTTGTTCGATGGCAAGAAGGTGCACTGCCAAGAGCTAGTGCGGTACCGGGCGATCACCACCGAAGGCTGGCTGCGGCAGCTGATCGCCAACGCGTGGAACCCGACGCGCAAGTACAAGGTTCTGGCCGCTGCGCAGGGCCGCCACATCGCCGGGTCGGCGCCGCAGCGCATGTGGACCCTGATTGTCCGGCTCGGCGATCTACCGCTGCAGTCGGCGTCCACCGATCCGTTGTCGCGCGTGGAGTCGGCGGTCACCGGCGTCGCCGAGGAACGGCTCACCGCCGCCAAGCTCGCGCCGTGGCGAGCTCAAGCGGCCACAGTGCACCGAACCGCCGCCCGGTTCGGGGCCGAGCCGATGACCCGCCGAGACCTGCTGTGGCTGATCCGCAAGGCGGCCGCCGGGCATCTCCCTGTCGTCGATGATCCGGTCATCGCCCAGCGCCCCTGGCGTGGCGGCACATTCGAGCTGCTGGCCCGCCTGCGGGCCCGAAACCTCGGCGGTGGCTACCTGGAGCTGCGGCAGCGGAACCCGGAAACCGGCGAGGACCAGGTTTCCTACACCGCGACGCTGGTGCTGGCTGATCAGCCACCGCGGCAGGTGTTCTCCGCCCGGGCGGCGTGGATGCCGCGGCTGTCCAAGCTGCCCGTCGAGATCAACTGGCGGTACACCCTTGTCCCTGGCAAGGAGTGGAAGAAGTTCGGCGCAAGACTCGCCGCCAACGTTGCCGATGAAGAGGCTGACCGGGACAAGGCCGGCGCCTCGACGGATCTGGCGTTCGAGGCGCGGTTGGACCAGGCCGCCACCTTGGTCGCGGACAACGCCGAAGACCCTGACCCGGGCATGCAGGGACGGCTGCGACTGTTGGTGTCCGCACCCAGCCAGACCGCCTTGGCCCAGGTCATCCGCGACGTCAAGGCGGCCATGGGGGATATCCAGGTCGAGCTCAGCGAGTACGCCGCGCTGGATCTGCTCGCCGAGCAGCTGCCGGGGGAGAACATCACCGACATCGGTGGCCTGTCCGCCGGACCGGCCGGCGGGCTCAAGCTGTGGACCCGGTACACCGACACCTACGCCGCTGCGGTCGGCCTGCTGGGCACCTACGACCAGGTCGGTGACCGGGTCCAGATTGACCGGGGCCGAGAACTTGGCTGGATCGGTATCGCCCTGGGCTACGTTAAGTCCTCCGGCACCGTGTTCCACTTCGACCCGCACGCCCAGATCGACCGACTCAATGGTGCCGGAGTGGCCATTGTTGGATCCTCTGGCGGCGGCAAGTCCTCGTTCGCATTGACGATGTTCTTCTGGATGTCCGAATCCGGTGTCCACTGCTATGCGCTTGACCCAAAAATTGAATTCCGCAACTTCACGTACTACCTCAGTTTCGGCTCGCAAACCCTGCACCCGAAATTTATGGATGAAGCCGACGAAGGTCTCCTCGGCACGCCACAAAGCCAATTCCAGCCGATCGATCAGGAGTACTGGGATAACTCCGAAATCATCGACTTGGCCCGCGGCGCTCGGGGTGCCCGCGATCCATGGGTTATCACGAAAACATTCAACGAGGGCTACAACCTGGCCCTGACGTTGGTGGACATGCTGTTCGCTGAGACCACTCACAAACAGATCGTCAAGAAGGGCTTGCGCCGGCTGCACGACGCCCACAAGACGGCGGCCGCTGCGGGCCAGGTCATGTCGGTCGGGTTCGGCGACGTCGTCGCCTACATCGAGGACGAGCTGGCAGTCATCGTCGAGGACCTGGAGAAGGTCAAGCGCCGGGGCAGCGAATCCACCAGCGCCCTGCGCGCCGAAAGAGAAGACCTCGAGGAGGTCATCACCCGCCTGCATAACGGCGAAGACCAGACCTTCTTGCGGCTGCTGCTGGGCCGAGGCACCGACGACCGGCCAGTGCGCACTGGCCGGTCGACCAAGCGCCGCACTATCTACACCATGGCGGGGTTCGTCACTCCGGATAACGTCGACCGGCCGGAGACCTGGACCGACGAGGACCGCAACGCCTCGGCCCTGATGACCGTCGTCATGTACGACCTGCGCCGCAACCTCGACGGACGCATGGTGCCGCGACCAGGGCACCCGGAAGAAGTCGGCATCGCCCCGACTGCGGTGTTCGTCGACGAGGCGAACATGATCACCGCGGTCAAGCCCGGCCGGAACCTGCTGGTCCGCATCTCCCGCCAGGGTCGGTCGCTGGCCTGCGCGCTGTTCTTCATCTGCCAGCAGCCTCGTGACCCGAAGGCCATCGAGGAGCAGGCAGCTAAAGAAGGAGCGGCCGAGACCAACCAGTTCGCCTCGATGGCCGCGTTCAAACAGCGCGGACCCGGCGAGGCCGCCGAGGCGCTGCAGCTGCTCCGCCCGATCGCCGAGGAAGTGGCCTTGGTCGAGCGGCGCGAGATGGCCCGCCGGCTACTCGGCGAGGAGGCCGGCGGGAACCTGCGGCCGGGCCAGTGCGTGTTCCGCGACCCCGACGCCCGGGTCGTTACAACCGTCATCGACCAGATGTTCTACCCGTTGCAGTGGGCTTCGGAGACAAACCCGAAACGTCAGCCGGCGGCCTGGTCCAACGAACTGCCCAGCCGACCCGAGGACTGGCTGATCAATCCGGTCGCGCTGAACGAGGTGCGCGGGTCTCTCGGCGACGAGGACGACCTGGACCCCTACGCCGACGACGCGGACGACTTCGCGGAGTGGGCGGCCGCCTTCGCCGAGGTCGACCCGTTCGATCCGAGCGCGGGCGACGACGACGGCGATACCGACGAGTACCTGCCTGAGATCGATGACGCCCTCGGCGGGGTGCCGGTATGAGTTGCCTGGCCGCCCCGGGCCTCGTCGGAACTAACTTCACCTGGGGCGTGACCGTCGTCCGGACACCCGCCCAGCGCCGCAGCGCCGCCGCCGCCCGCACGGGCCGCGGCGGGGCGTACCTAGTGGGCGCGCTAGCGGTGATCCTTGCTGCGTTCCTAGGCATGGCCGGCATCGGGCTGAGCAACACCGGCACCGCCCACGCCGACATTTTCGGCATCTCCGACGCGGTCGAGGACTGGCTGTGCGGCGTGGTCGCTCCGGACGAGCCGTGGGAAGCGGTCGGCGACGGCCCGGAGAGCTGGTTGGCCAATCACAATTTGGCGCGGGTGTCAGAGGCCCCCGTCGCCCAGGTGACCTTCCCCGGCGACGGGAAAGTGACCGTGACCACCGGCCCCGGCCGAGCTGGCGTCCCGGACACCACAGATCAGCTGCGGGCGCTACCCAAGGGCCAGTACACCCTGTATGAGATCGCCGGTCTCCGCGGTCTGTCATGGTGGACGATTCCGCTGAACTTGGACAAAAGTCGTAACTGCGTGCTGTGGAACTACATCTGGACCCAGAGCGCGAACCTGCTCTTCACGTTGGACAAAAGCCTGTTGCAGGTCGTCATCTCGCTGAAGGAAGAAGCGTCGAAGCCCGATCCGCTGGCGTTCTTGTACGACGCCTCCGGCGGCGTCATGAACAACCTGTTCGTCTATTGTTTCATCCCGGTAGCGATGCTCACGCTGCTCGCCTCGGCGATCTGGATCGGCATTTTGTCTGCCCGCGGAAAGGCGAACATCCGAGGCACATTCGGTATCCTTGCCGTCGCGATCGCCGTCACCATGCTCATGGCGTTTCTGTACACGTTGACCGCCGGAAAGGCCGGTTTCCGGCAGGTCGCCGGCGGCGTGGACGCGTCGATCTCGTTCCTCAATGCTACTGGCACCAACGCGATCTTCGACGGGCTGACTGGTAACCAAGGCGCCTGTGCATTGGACAGGAGCATGGATCCGGTCGCCCGGGGTCAGCGGCTGACCTCTTGCGTGCTGGCTGATGCTCTGGCCTATCGCCCGTGGGAGGTCGGTCAGTTCGGCAGCGCCGGCACCGCGCCCATCCCACTGCCACCAGGCTGGAGCGCGGTCACCCCGGACGGCGCCGGAAAGATCGACGTAGCCGCGGTTATCGCAGGCCACAAGCTGCCTTGCTACGTCGACTTCGAGTCCTGCTCGGACCTGCGCATCTACTTGATCACGCAGCACGGCGGGGTGCAGGTCAACGGCGCCCCCACTGGTCAACAGGGGTACGCGATCTGCAAGCTCGAAGGTTTGAAAGTCGGCCTCGCCGTTGCTTCGACGCCGGACGAGTTGAAGAGCGCCATCGACTCGACGGCTAACTGCAGCCCGATGTACGACGTGTTCAACGCCCTGGTCGAAAGCGACCCGACCGCCGCGACCATCTACTCCGGGCAGGGCGCCGTGACCCGGGTGTCCCAGGCGTTCACCGCGCTGCTGGCGATCCTGCTGGTGGGCATCGCCGTGGTCGTCACATCGGTAATCAGCATGGGCTGGGAAGCGATGACGTTCTCTTACTTCCTGATCGGTCCGATAAAAAACGGATTCGCCCTCTACGCCGGAAAAATGAAGATGGTCAAGGAGTGGCTGGAGGACCTCGGATATTCTTATGTGCTGCGGCTGGCCTACGGATTTGTGCTGGCCATCATGATCGTCGTCGTCGTGTGGATGATGGATTCGACGCAGAACTTCGGGATGCGCTTGTTCTGGCTGGCGGTGATCCTGATCGGCTTCTGGAAAATCATTCAAAAGATCCAGAGCAAGCTGCGTCCCGGTGAATCTTCCATGGCACCGGACATGGCCAGGCACGTCACCGAGTCCACGCAGAAAGTCGGCCGGTTCAGTGGCCGCCACGCGGTCCGGGCCATCCCCGGCGGTTTCGGGTCAATCAGGGCCACCCGGGAACGGCGCCAGGCCCTGGCCAACGACCCGTCCCGCGGGTTGATTCGTCGAAGGGTCGGCGCGCTGACCGCGCCGCTGGCCTACGCCACCAGCGGTCTGCGAGGCGCGGCAACCGGATCTTCGGCAGCCGCGCGGGCCCGGACAGCCCGGGTCAATTCCCGGGCGATGCTCGACGCGGTCAGCGGCGGCCGCGGCCCGGACAACCGGTCACGGCCGGGTAAGACCCGCGACAAGACCGGTCCGGCGTCAGGGAAGACCGGCCCGACCCCCCGCAAGGCCGCCGCCCCGAATCCCACGGCGGTACGGGCGAAGGACGCACCGTCCTCCATCCGCGTCGCGCCACCCCGCCGACCGATCCCGTCTACCGAACCGGCAGCCGTGCTGCCCGGATCCCACTCCGACGCCGCAGCGCAGGGTCCGGCCGACCAATCCCGCCCAACAGCACCGACAGCAGCGGTGCCGGCGCCAGCATCGACGGCTGATCAACCCGATCACACCAGCGGGGGAGCGGACCCCGCCGCCCCGGCGGTGCCGGCGGCACTCTCGCCGGGCCCCGCCCAGGGATTGCGGCCGCGGGTCATCCGACCGGTCGTGACGCCCGGGGCGATCCGACCGCGACCGGCCGGTACCCCGGCGGTGCAGCGGCCACGGCTCCGCACCGGCGGCTCCCCGCTGGGTTCAGCCACGTCAACCCGCAGACCAGCACCGAACACAGCACCCTCAGCGCCCACCTCGGCGTCGGAGCGGGCCGCGTCGTCGGCGCCACCCCCGCCCGACCGAGCCGACCGCGCCCCCACCACACCGGCCTTCCCACCGCAGTCCCCAGCCGCATCCCGCCCGCCGGCCGACGCTGCTGATCGACCTCCCCCGGCCTCACCGCCCCGCCCCAGCCCGCCCGTACCGGATCCACAGACCCGACCCGCACACGCCGATCCCATTCCTCCGGCTACCGACGCACCTATCGACTCGCCGCCTTCACCGTCGGTCCCGGGCCGCCGCGGGTCGACCGCGGTCAAGGACCGCTCAGGCAAGGGCAACTCCGAAACCGGAGCGATCGCCCGCAGAGCCAAGGCCGCCCCCGGCAAGGGCAGCGGCGTCACCCGCCCCACGACGACGAGGAGCCCCGAGTGAGCCCGACACCCAGCCAGCAAACCCGCCGACTCAGGGTGGCGTTGCTGGCGACGTCGCCTGCCGCTTGGAAATGGACAGGAAGGGCCGTCGGCGCCGCCATCCTGCTGAGCTGGCTGTGGGCCGCGCTGCACAGCGAGCTGTGGGTCCTGTTGGCATTCCTATCCGTCCTGGCCGGCGCCGGGTGGGCTCTACGCCGCCGCCGGGACATCGTCGTGTCGGTGCTGGCCGCGACGGTCACCGCAGTGCTACCCACATTTCTGGTCATTCACGAATTCACCAACCAAGCCGCCGCGGCCGGGACGGTCGCCGCGGTCCTGACCGGCCACACCATCGCCGCGCCGGTGCCGACCATCCTCGCCTGGACATTGCGACCCATCCTCATCTCCCGCGCGGTGAACTCACTCATCGGATCCGGGATCCTGCTCCTGGCCACCGGGCTGACCTTCGCCGCCGCCGGCCGGTGGGGCGCAGCACCACTGACCGCCGCCCTGGTCCTGTCCTGCGCCGTTGTCGTCCACCGGCACCGCCGCGCCTGGGACCGGCGCATCGCCGATCTGCCCGTCACCGATGGGTGGACAGATCTGGGCCACCGCGCCGTGCCCAGCGGAACGCCGCAGCTGTTCGTCGGCCGCGGCCGCGCGATCACCGCCCTGACCGTCCCAGACGAGCAAATCCCGCACCGGGTACTCCGCCGAGCCATGCAGCACGCCATCGACACGGCCGTGGCGATCGGAGTCCCGCCGTACCGGGTCCAGCCCATCGTCATCGCCACCCACGAAGGCGCCCCACTGGGCGCGCATGCCGTCAGCAGCAGTCACGGGCGTTGCACCGTGCTGGTCACCACCACCGGCCAAATCCCGGACATCCAGCGGTCGGCGCCGGGCCGCCGCTTCCGCCCCTACCGCCGCGCCCTCTACGCCGCCGCGGCGCTCCCAATTGGACAGAAAGGCGATCGGTGATGACCGCACCGCACCGGACCGACGAGCCGCTCGCCACCGGCACCGAGGTCGAACTCACGAACGGCGTGGAGTACCCGGCACATTCGGTGAGCGTGGCCGACGACGCCCCGGACCCACTGCAGGCGGTCCTGGTCTCCACCGGCATCGACCAGCAGGGCACCTCGGTGTCGGTGTCCCTGTCGCTGACACCCCAGGTGATCGTGAGCCTGACCGCCGAGTTGCACGAAGTGCTCCGGGCTCAGCGGCTAGCCCTGGGTTTTGACCCCGACGCCGCCGGCGGAATGATCACCGCGGGCAACGCCACCCACGACGACCAGGACGAAGACCAAGCCGGGGACCAGAGCGCGGAACCTGACCGGGAACGGCTGCTCCGCCGCGCCGGAGACCCGGCCGGTCTGCGATACCTCCGCGCCCGGGCCGAGCAGAACCCGAAGGTCAACCGCTACATCGCCGCGGCGGTGATCACCCTGCTGCTGCTGGCTCTAGCTCTGAAAATGTTCGGTCACTGACATGACCGGAACTCCAAGAACCGCCCCGAACCGGTCGCCGCACCGCCGATGGACAGGACTGACCATCGGCGCCGTCATGTGGCTGCTGCTGGCCTCCGAGATCTCCTCCGAGGAGAACGCACCCGGCCTGGCCCAGATCCTGGGCATCACCGCCTGGTCGCTGCTCGGCGCCCTCGCCGCCGGATGGCTGCTGCGCTGGTTGCTCCTCCTGACCGCCCGCGCCGGCGCCCGGGCGATCAGGCTGGTCACGACCAGGTGGGCCCGCTGATGCCGGACGCGAACCGGTCCAGCAAGCGCCCGGCCCTACACCTTGCAATCTGGGGCGGCGGGACCCTGCTGGGCATCGCGATGGGCCCGATCGGTCTGGTCGTCGCGATCGCCGCGGTGATGATGATGCTCGTACCCAGCGGCGGGGGATATTCCACCGCACAGGCCGCTACCCACCCGGTCGGTTACACCTGCCCGGCCGGCGCCGCGTCGCCGGCCGGTACGCCCACCGCTTCGACGGCTCGGAGCGGCTCGACCACAGCGTCGCCGTCCACCACGGCTCCACCGGCAACGCTGACGGCAAGATCCAATCCGCCCGCGCCCCCCAAGCCGACTGGTCCGGCCACGCCGATGCCGTACGCGCTGCCGACGACCAGCGGCACCACCGGGGAGGAGGAGACCGTCAACTCCGCCGGCCAGGTGCCCTCCTCCGGCCAGAAAGTCACCTGGTCCAAATTCGCCGCGCTCGGCGCCGCCTACGACAACTACTACATCAACATGCGTTGGAATTACGTCGCCTGGAACTTCGACGGCACCTCCACTGATCTCGACGAAAAGCAGTACGAGTGGTTCGACAACGGCCATGACGGAAAACCATGGATGGTCACGGTCACCAACCCGCGCACCAGCAAATCGGTCAACCTGGCCGTCATCGAAACCGGGCCCGGCCCGTGGGTCGGCGTCACCGACCACGACCACTCGGCCAACGGCTACGCCGCCTCCTTCGGCTGGACCAACCCAATGCGAGGCGACCCGCCCGGTTGGACAGGAATCGTCTCCGGCATGCCCAAGGCGGCGATCACCACCCTCGGCGCAGTCACCGGCTATTCCGGGCAGCAAGGCGACAAGCTCATCTACCAGTGGGCCGCGGACCAAAACGCCACCCCCGGCCCTACCGGCGCCGCCGCCACAGCACTACCCGACGGTGACACCTCAGTCGCCGGATGTTCGCCGATCACCACCGCAGGTGCGGCGTGCGGCATCCCAGCGGCACCTACCTCCGGCGCTCTGACCGCCTCTACAAGGAGCAAGAACGTCCCATCGCCATCGACCACCCCAGAATCGGCCGCTGCAGCGCCGACCGGATGCGGAGGAGTCATCGTCCACGGCGTCTCGGTCACCATCCCGAACACCCCCGACGTCGACCCGGCCGTTGCCGGCAAGACCATCACCGCACCCAACGCTGCGGTCGCCCGAGGACTGGCAACCGGACTGTCCGTCGTCGGTATGCCCTACGTGTACGGGGGCGGCACCGACGACGGCCCGCCAGACCAGGGCTGCGCCCGGGCCGGCGGAGCCGAGAACTCCTGCCAGGGCATCGTCGGCTTGGACTGCTCGGGCCTGACCGGGTACATCCTGCAGAGCGCAGGCTTCCACATCGGCACCGACTCCTCCTCGCAACGATCCGGCGGAACCGACGTGCCCTTCGCCCAGGGATTGCCCGGCGACATCATGGGGTTCTCCGGACACGTCGCCATGTATCTCGGGTTCATCGACGACACCCAATACCTGCTGGAAGCCCCAGAGCCAGGGATGAACATTCATATCCGCAAGATCTACTGGTCAAACGAAGGCGTGCCGGCCGACTCGGTGCTGCACCGGTATTGGTCATGAACCGAACAGGACATCTCCTGCTCGCCGCCGGCACTGCGATCCTGGCCATCACCGCCGGATGCAGCACCGCCGACCACCGCGCCGCGTCCAGCTCGTCGACCAGCGCGGCTGCGGCCGCCATCGCCCCGGTGACGTTCACCCATGCCAGCGCGCCACTTACGCCCACGAGCTCTGACATCTCGTCGACGACCGTGGGCAGCGACTCGTCCCCAGCCATGCCCGCGGTACCGGGCCGGTCCGCCCTCGTCGATCAGCCGACCACCGGCGATTGGACAGAAACGTCGGGGCCAGCGGTGAACCTAGGTGGGCCGGCCAACGCGCACGAGATCACCGCACCTACGTACAACCTCGACCGAATCGATCGCCGATCCGCCGAGCAGGTCGCCTGGGCCTACTTGGTGTCGCTGATGTCTTTCAGCTACACCGACCCGGGCCCTGGAATCGGCGCAGCCCGGGCCGCGACCTACGCACGCCCGGACGCAACCGCGCCGACGCGAACAACTGGATCTGCGTCGGCGGCCACAGCCTGGGCGAAGGTGGTCGCAACCCGGACGGTGTCACGAGCAGCAGTGATCCAGATGACCTCCTACATCCCCGCCGGCAACAAGTCCGGAGCGCAGGCCAGCGTGCACCTGTCGTGGATCGCCACTTTGGCCCAGCGCGGCGGCGCCACTCAGCGCACCAGCGGCCAAACAACGCTTCTGGAAGTCCGCCAACCCGACGGCACGTGGCTGGTCACTGATAACGGATTCGGTAACCCCAACTGAGACGGACGCCGTCGCGAGCGCCAATACGCAGAACCGTGGCAGCGCTGCGCGGGTGAGAACCCAGGTCGCCAAAAGCTGCAAGACGCCTGACCCGTAGATCCAGTCAGCGGTTCAGCCAGGTTTGCAGCCATGGTGAGAGCTGAGCACGAATCGCGGTGGTGAACAGGATGCTGACGATCAGGCCGATCACGCGGTGCAGGATCCGCCCGGCCAACTTGAACACCAAGACCACCAGGACCAAGGCGATCAATGCGGCGATGACCCAAGAGAGCGCGGTGGGCCACCCCTCGACGGCGACAGGCGGAGGCCGCATTAGTTCAGCCCGCCGCGCGGTTCAGGGAAGGCACCATGACGGTCTGCTCTGTCGGCAGAGCCGTGCTGGCGCAGCCGGCCAATACCGCGGCCATAGCCATCTTCTCGGCCGGCGTCACCCACAGGTGGTACTTGGACTTGATTGCGACCTGTCGAGCCACGTAGGTGCAGCGGAACGCCTTGTTCGGCGGGAGCCAGGTCGCCGCATCGCCGTCGCCCTTCAACTGGTTGTTGGGCCCGTCAACGGCCAGCAACTCCAGCGGATCGCCGGCCAGATCTCGGCGCTGCTCGAGCGTGAGCTCAGCAGCCCCGGTCTGCCACGCATCGGACAGCGCGACGACATGGTCGATTTGCACCGCGGCCGACGTGGAGGGCCCCCGGACGAAGTGGATGGTCCGCCCGGTGTATGGGTCGGCCAGGGTGCCTACCGCCGGAACACAGCCGTGCGTTCCCGGTGCGACCGTCACTGCTGTCAGATCCCGTCGCAGAATGTCCGAGCGCTGGTCGCAGCCGTTTCTCCCGCTAGGAACGTCGACATCATCGCTCCAGGCTTGGCCGAACTGTTCCCGGCTGTACCCGGTTCTGGGTGCTCGGCCTTTCACGACCAGGCCGGCGAGAGCCGCCGGGACCGTCCCTGCGATGAGTACGGAGTGAGTGATCGGGGCTGAATGAGCCGAGGCTGAGCTGATTGATTCGAAGGGCAGTCGGCAGCTAGTCAGGCACCCCAAAGTGAGCACGACGGCGATCCGACGGAGGCCTCGAGAAGCGGTCACGGTTGTCCTTCGTGCGCAAGATGCCGGGAGAGGTCCTCAGCGTCGACTCCTTCTCACTGCCCTTAGTTACCAGCAAACCAGTAATCGAGCTTGGCCCTAGCCATCTTCCCAGCAAACCATAATCCTGTATTGCTGGGATTACCTCGCGCCGGGATGTGTGCGATGTTTCGGTTCGACAGGGCTAGGTTTCACGTCGCCGACATGCCGCACAGCTTCGCCGCCGAGAGAGGAGATGCTCATGGACGTCCGCGACTTGGTCAATGAGCGGGCGGGGGTTATCCAGCCGTGGCTCGTTGCCGCTGGTGTGTTGCTCGTCGTAGCTCTCAGCCCGATCCTGGCCAGCTGGTCGACGGCGCTGGCCACCGGAGTGCACGGCCACTGGTGGTGGCCCCGAGCCGTTTCGGTCAAGCGCTGGGCCATCGTCACTGTCGTAGGAACTTTCCTGGCCATCATGGCCGCAGCGGGCCGGCCCTGGTTGGCGTGGGTGCTTCTGGCCGCGGCCGGAGCCGTTCTCATCGTGGTCGACGCGGAACGGCACCTCTTGCCAGCCCGACTGGTCTACCCGCTCGCCATTGCCGAGGCCGCAATCCTCATCGCAACTGCAATCGTCAACGGAGAAGCCGATCGACTTCTCCGAGCATTCCTGGCCGCGGCGTCCGTCACTGCTGTCTGGCTCGTCATCCTGTTCGCCGCCCCAAGCGCATTCGGGCTCGGCGACGTCCGACTGTTCGGACTGACCGCCGGACTACTCGGCTGGGCATCGTGGTGGGCAGTGCTCTACGGCGAACTGGCCGCATTCCTGCTTGCCGGCGCAGCTGCCATCGCTCTGCTCGTTGGCTCACCAGCCCACCGCCATCGCCGTGCCCCCATACCCATGGGGCCCGCCATAGTCGTGGGCGCCATGATCGTCTGCTGGCTCTAGGGTTGACCGAAGGTTGAGTAATCAGTTGAGGTTTCAAGTACGACTGTCCTCTGGAGATGGACAGAACCGTGCGCAGGTCGACGGAGCTGTCGGCCTTGGCCAGGGCGTGCGCGAGTCGACGGAGCTGTCGACCCGGCCCAGCACACTCCGGCACAGCCCAGGTCGCAGCTGTCCCAAACAGAACGGAATACGCACCGTGACCAGTCGACGACTCTCCCCACAACTCACCGCCGCCGCAGCTGCGCTCCTCGTCGCACTTGCTGCTTGCACCAACAGTTCCGGTGTCAAGACGCAGTCGATCAGTCCCACTACTTCGGCGTCGCCGAGTTCGGCGACGACTTCTGCACCTCTCTCGTCCGAGACCACCCGTTCCTCCACGTCGACTTTCACGTCATCCGCATCGACATCGCCGACCAATACGCAATCCCTTGGCTCGTCTAGTAGCAACTCCGCACCCTCGCGCTCATCGACTTCGTCTAGCACGCCACCCATCAACTCCGAAACGGTCGCAACGTCGTCCAACCCATGGCCGTCCAGTTTCACAGCCGCACAGCAGAAAAACTCGAAGTCGGCACTTGACGCGTTTAACGGTTTCGTCAAGGTCTTAACCACTGCCGAGAAGAATCCTGGTAAGAACTGGACGACGGAACTCCGCAAGTATGCGGCTGACCCTACGGCCGCCACAACATTGAACCAGCTCGCGTCGCTCGCTGCCGCAAAGGTTCATTCAACCATCACTGCAGTGTACAAATTGCCGACCGTACTGTCCGCAACGGACCAAAAAGTGGTAATTCAGGTATGCGTCGACACAACTGGGGCGAAAATCGTCGATTCGTTTGATAAACCGGTGCCGTTGAAACCCCTAGCCCATCCGCGCTCGCTGTTTACTTACAACGTCTACCGTTACGACGCAAAGTATGGCGGATGGCTCGTCAGCGAAACAGTAGCTTCGAATCCAATAAAGCTATGTTGACAAACCGCGCGTTGCGAGTGGCCATCGCTTCCGTAGTAATCGCAGGCGGACTATTGGTCGTATCTACCCCGCCCGCCCTTGCTGGTGGAGCTTGTTACCTCGATCCCAGCACCAGCGCGGTGGTCTGTGAGGCCAGCACCCCGGGTAGCCCGGGTGGCTCGGACGACCCGCCGCCCAGTGTGGCAGCTCCGACAGGCAACGAAGGATCTGGTCATGCTCCCGTCGGGGGTGCCACAGGTGTTGCCGTGACCCACGCACCAACCCAAGGGGAGATTGCAGGCGGCGAATGTGCCTGGCATGTGCTCAATCCGCCACCACCAACCGGCGATCCACGTTGGGAGGGGCACGATCCGTCCACCGGCGTTGTCCTCTCCAGCATCTGCAATGGGCCCGTGCAGTACACGTTCGCGGCGTCTGCTGCCGCTGCTCCTCCACCTCCACCTCCACCTCCACCCCCACCCAATCCCGCAGTCTTGGCTCAGCAGGCGTTGACCGAGCTGACGTTGCCGAAGCCGACGTTGGGGCGGTCGCCGGATCTATCCAAGGGTGACCCAGCCAAAAATGGCGAGGCATATACCATCGTCAACCTATGGACGAGATATTATACGGATCCGGCGACGTGGGTGCCAATCTCGAAGACAGTTACCCTGCGCGGCGTGTTCGCGACGGTGACCGCTACTCCACAAGCGCTTGTATTTTCCCCGGGAGACGGCAACCCTGCTGTCTCCTGTCCGGGCCCGGG
>CAXSEW010000004.1:0-28935 GCA_964236185.1 uncultured Nakamurella sp.
GATCATCCGGACCGCGGTGAGCAGATCGGTGTCCACCTTCGGCACGTAGTACTTGGCGCGGCCGGCCAGGTGGGTGGCAAAGGCTTCGTCGACGGAGGCCACCACCCCGGACGCCATCAGCGCGCGGCCGATGTGCGGCCGACCGACCGGAGCGTTGCCGGCGATGTCCATCACCTGCCCAGCGGTGATGGGGATGCCGTCGTCCACCATTCGCGCGACGATCGCCAGCCCGCGGCGGCGACGTTCGATCTTCAACCGGGCGTGCTCGGCGACGATCGCCGGATCGGTCGGATCGAACAGGTACCCGAGCAGGTGCACGCTCGAGGTGCGGCCATCGAGCGCGACCGAGGTGGAGAACTCCGACCCGCGGACCAGGCCCATCGCCGGCGGGCGGACGGCCGACGCTTCGGCCCAGCCGCCGGTGGTGTCGTGATCGGTGATGGCCAGCACGTCGATGCCGGCTGCCGCCGCTGCGGCGATCAACCCGGCCGGGGTGTCGGTGCCGTCGGAGGCATCGGAGTGGGCGTGCAGGTCGATGAGCATCGGTGCTCATTTTGCCCTACGCGCAGGGGCCGGGGCGGACACTGCACCTACGGGCCCTTTGCCGCGGAGACAGCGTGATAGCGACACGGGCGCGGCGTGGTCACGGACGCTGAGCACGAGTAACCTTTGCCGGGCGATCGCAACCAGAAGGAGGCACCGATGCCTGTCCTGCCACCGCTTCCCGGGTTCATGACCATCGGTAAGAAGGCTCCGCCGTTGCCGGTCGACCCGCGGCACCGACCGGCCATGGTCGACTGCGGCGCCTATGTGCACGGCCGTCGGGAAGCGACGTGCAGCGACCCGGTATCGGCGCTGCAGCGGATCCGGTCGACCGGCAACGGCTTCGTGTGGGTCGGCTTCCACGAGCCCACGTACGACGAGATGGCCGCCGTGACCGAGACTTTCGGCCTGCACGAGCTGGCGGTCGAGGATGCCGTGCACGCCTACCAGCGGCCGAAGATGGACCGCTACGGCAAGTACCTGTTCTTCGTGCTCAAGACGGTCAAGTTCCAGGAGCACGTCACCCTCGACCGGCAGAGCGGTGTGGTCGTCTCGAGCGGCGAGATCATGGTGTTCCTCGGGCGCGACTTCATCATCACCGTGCGGCACGGGGAGCATTCGGAGCTGCGCGGGTTGCGCTCGTCCCTCGAGGCCGACCCGGAGCAGCTCGACCTGGGGCCGGCGGCAGTGCTGCATGCCATCGCCGACCGCATCGTCGACGAGTACGTCACCGTCGTCGGGGAGATCGAAGAGGACATCGACGAGATGGAGACGGCCGTCTTCGATCCCGAGCTGAACGTGGACATCGAGCAGATCTACCGGCTCAAGCGGGAGATCCTGCGGTTGCGCCGGGCGGTGGCGCCACTGGCCGCGCCGCTGAAGGCGTTGTCCAACACCCCCAACTCGCTGGTGCCGGAGACGGTTCGCGAGTACTTCCGGGACGTCGAGGACCATCTGTCCCACGTCGCGGAGCGGATCAGCACGTTCGACGAGATGCTGACCACGCTGGTCTCGGCAGCACTGGCCGAGGTGGCGAACCGCCAGAACCAGGACATGCGCAAGATCTCGGCGTGGGCAGCGATTGCGTTGGTACCGACCGCGATCGCCGGTATCTACGGGATGAACTTCCACCACATGCCCGAGCTCAGCTGGCAGTTCGGCTACCCGATGGCGATCCTGCTCATCGTCGCGGTCTGCACGGTGCTGTACCTGCTGCTGCGCCGCAAGCGCTGGCTCTAGCGTTCGCCTACGGGTGCGAACGGCTACAGGTGTGACCCGAGCTCCATCCGGGCGAGCAGGTTGCGCGCCTGCTCCGCATTGCGCGGCTGGCAGAGCACGTCGTACCGGCGGGCGACCACCTGCGAGGAGGAGGTGAAGTCGCGCTTGCCCTTTGCGACGGAATACCCCAGGTATCCCATCACCGCGCCGAACACGGCGCCGATGGCGACGGAGACGAGGATCAGGGCGATGCCGGCGCCGGTGCGGCCGTAGAGGCTCATCAGCAGACCGACGAACAGGCCGAACCAGGCACCGGACGCGGCGCCAGCGCCGGCCAGCTTGCCGGCGGTGAGCCGACCGGTCACCCGCTCCACCATCTGCAGGTCGGTGCCGACGATGGTGACGTCCTCGATGGGGAAGTCGTTCTTGGTCAGGTGTTCGATGGCCGCCTGCGCCTGGGCGTAGGTGGGATAGGCGGCGACCGCGAAACCGGTCGGCGGCGTCGGAAGTGCCGGCCCGCCGGCCGCCCCGCGGAAGCGCATCTGCGAATTTCCGATTGGCGAAGTCACGCTCTCAATCGTGGCACAGGTTGGTGTGCATCAGATGTGCGCCCGACGTGGAAGGAGCACATCGGCGGCCCCCGTAATCTGATGGCGGAGGTAGTTGAAAAATGCCAGCACCAGCAGATCTGACCGCCCTGATCCGAAAGGCTCTGGACGGCGTGAAAGATCCTGAGATACGCCGCCCCATCACTGATCTCGGCATGGTCGACACCATCGACGTGAGCGAGAACGGCATCGTCGAGTTGACCGTGCTGCTGACCATCGCGGCCTGCCCGCTACGGGACAAGCTCACGCAGGACGTCACCGCGGCGGTGCGCGCCGTACCGGGGGTCACCGAGTTGCGCCTGACGCTCGGGGTGATGACGGACGAGCAGCGCAGCACGCTCCGCGACAACCTCAAGGGCGGCGCCACCAAGGACATCCCGTTCGCCCGCGCCGAGTCACGCACCCGGGTCTACGCCATCGCCTCCGGCAAGGGCGGCGTCGGCAAGTCGACCGTCACCGTGAACCTCGCGGTCGCGCTGGCCCGCAAGGGCCTCGCGGTCGGTGTGCTGGACGCCGATGTGTACGGGTTCTCCATCCCCCGCATGCTCGGCGTCACCGGCCGACCCACCCGCATCGGCGAGATGATCCTGCCGCCCGAAGCCCACGGGGTGAAGGTGATCAGCGTCGGCATGTTCGTCGACGGCAACACCCCGGTGGTCTGGCGCGGGCCGATGCTGCACCGGGCCCTGCAGCAATTCCTCGCCGATGTCTTCTGGGGCGACCTCGACGTGCTGCTGCTCGACCTGCCGCCGGGTACCGGCGACATCGCCATCTCCACCGCGCAGCTCATCCCGACCACCGAGATCCTGGTGGTGACCACGCCGCAGCTGGCCGCCGCCGAGGTCGCCGAGCGGGCCGGGTCCATCGCCCTGCAGACCCGGCAACGCATCGCCGGCGTGGTGGAGAACATGTCCGCCCTGACCCTGCCGGACGGCACCGTGCTGGAGCTGTTCGGCAGCGGCGGCGGCGCGGTGGTCGCGCAGTCGCTGAGCCGGGCGACCGGCACCACCGTGCCGCTGCTGGGTCAGATCCCGCTGCAGGTCTCGCTGCGGGCGGCCGGCGACGCCGGTGTACCGCTGGTGCTGTCCGACCCGGATTCCCCCGCCGCACAGGCGCTATCGGCGGTGGCGGACGGTCTGGCCGCTCGCACCCGCCCGCTGGTCGGGGTCTCGCTCGGTATCGCCCCGTCCCGGCACTAGGACCGCAGGCACCAGGACCGAAGGGACCGCACGGACTCAGGTGGCGTCGTCGTCGAAACTGACGGCGGCGGCATGGCGCGGGCGCGCCTTGGTGAAGTCCAGCGCCGCGGGTTCGTTGATGACCACGGTCGGGATGACGGGCGCCGGAGAGGCCACCGGGATGGGGTCGGGCATCGATATCGGTGCCGGATCAGGCAGCGGCAGCGGATCCGGAGCGGGCGGCACCGGTTCGGGCGTCGGCGCCACGCCGGAACCCGTCGCCTGGTCACCGTTCTGGTTCAGGCCCAGGAAGCCGGCCATGCCACCGGAGAACTCCTCGCCCAGCAGATTCTTCTGGATCAAGGACCGCGGGTTGAGATCACGCAGCGTCCGGAGCTCCTGGATCTCCTTCAGGGACTGCAGGTCCGCAACCTGTCGCCGCAGCTCCTCCAGCTCGGGCCCGAATTCACCGCGCAGCTGTTCTTGAGCACCGGCCGCCATCGTCCGCACCGTCCGGAGCGTCGACCCGACCCACTTGACGGCGACCGGGATCCGTTCCGGACCGAGCACGAACATGCCGACCGCGAGAATGATGACGATCTCGCTCCAGGACATGCCGAACACTTGTTGTTGCCTCCAATGGTGAGTGCACGCGTACGGGCGGTGCACCGTGATGCCGAGCCTACCGGCGAGAGGTCATTCGGCGGCGAGGACCGCTTGGACGGTGAGTTGCTTGCCCGAACGCGTCAGCACCACCGGAACCGACTCACCGGGTTGATGGGCCTGCACGGATACGATCAGTTCGTCCGCGTTGCCCACCGCCCGGTCGCCCACCTTGACTATCACGTCGCCCTCCTGAATTCCGGCCTTGGCGGCCGGCCCGCCGTCGACGACGTTCTGCACCTGGGCGCCGTCGGTGGTGCCGTTGGTTGCCGACTTGGCGTTGACGCCGATCGTCGAGTGCACCACCTTGCCACTGCGGATGAGCTGCTGCGCAACGCTTTTGGCATAGTTGATCGGGATGGCGAAGCCGAGTCCGATGGACCCGCTCGCGTCGCCGCCCAAGGTGCGGATGGCCGAATTGATACCGACGACCGCGCCGCTCGCATCGACCAGTGCGCCGCCGGAGTTACCGGGGTTGATGGCCGCATCGGTCTGCAGCGCATCGATGACGGCGTTGGTGTCGGTCTCGCCGCCGGCCAGCCGGACCGGCCGGTCCTTGGCGGAGACGATACCGGTGGTCACCGTCCCGGCCAGCCCCAGCGGTGAGCCGATCGCGATGACCGAATCGCCCACCAGCACCTTCGAAGAGTCGCCGAGCGTGGCGACGGTGGCGCCGTTGACGGCTGTCTTCAGCACCGCGAGGTCGGACTCCGGATCCCGACCGACGATGGTCGCCGGCAATCGCTTGCCGTCGGAGAACACCGCGGTGAGCTGTGCGCTCTTGTCCGTCGCGGCGAGCGAGATGACGTGATTGTTGGTCAGTAGGTAACCATTGCCGTCGATCACCACCCCGGATCCGGTGTCGCCGGTATCGCCGGTTCGCACCTCGATCGACACCACCGCGGGAATGACCTTGCCGGCGACCGCGGCGACCGATCCCGGCGCCCGCTGCACCGCTGCCGCCGCGGTGCCGGAGAAGGTGAAGTCCGGGTCGGTCGCCGGAGCGGGGAGCCGGCCGCCGGCCCAGACCCCGATGGCCGCGCCGCCGCCACCGAGCAGCAGTGCCAGTACGGCCAGCACGATCAGCGCCGACGGACGGATCCGCCGCTCGAACAGGGCTTGGCCCACGGTGAACCGCTCGGCCGACCGGGGTTCGGACGGCGGTGTCAATGGTCCGTCAAGGCCGGGCCGGCCGAGTTCGGCCAGGGCGTTGGGGTCGCGCCACGGATCCGGCGACTCCGCCGCCGCGGCCGGCGCGGCCGAGGCAGGCGGTCGACCGAGCGGGAACGCTGCGTCCGGCGGCCGACCGAAGGCATCGGCGAGCATTTCCGGTACCACCGGCCCGGTCAGCAGCGGCGGACGCCTGGCCGGAGCCTGCGGCACGAAGGATGACGGCACACCGGCCGGCCGGCCGAATGTCGCGGCCGACGCCGGGTCGACCGGGGGACGCCAGAGTGGACGCGGCGGCAGCCGGGTCCGACCGGCCGGGTCGAGCGGAGGAGGAGTCATCACCAGCAGGCTACGACAGCAGCGCTCAGCGGGTGGCGCTGCTGCTGCGGCCCAGCACGTTGATGACGGTGGTCCGCAGTACCCCGCCCGGTGCCACTGCCGTTGGATCGCTGACCGCCGTCCGGTCGACCGGCGGCGGTCCGGCCGGATCGGCGGGTGTGTCCCCGGTGGCGGCGACCATCACCGCGCCGACGGCAATGCCCGCGACCAGGGCGCCGGCGCCCAGCCGGAAGCGGCGACTGCGGCCGGTCGCGGGATGTGCATCACCCGGCGGCGACCACGGGTCAGAGGGCGCGGGGGTCACCGGCACGGCGATCGGTATGGAGGTGAGCGCCGCGAACAAGCTGCTCGGCATGGTGGGTACCTGCGCCCCGCGCAGATAGTGCGAGGCGGCCGTCTGCTCGGCGACATCGGCGGCGCACGGGCCACAGCGCACCAGGTGGGCGGCGGCCCGCTGATAGGCCGTCATGCTCATCTCGCCGTCGGCATAGGCGACGACGGCGTCGAGCGACAGGTGGTCGTCGAACACCCCGGTCATGTCTGATCCCGGCTCTTCGCGCAAGCGCTCATCGCTTCATTCGCTCCGCTCGGTGCTAGTCCGCTCCGCGGACCCGAGCTGCGATGCTCACTCATGGCATCACCACCTTCGGCAGCAGTGCGCTGCGAAGTCGGTAGGCCCCACCTTCGACTCTTGCTTCGCGCCGGCGCTCGATCGACGCGCGCAGCGCCTGCCGGCCGCGGTGGATGCGCGAGCGAACCGTACCGAGCTTCACCCCGAGGGTGGCACCGATCTCCTCGTAGGACAGGCCCTCGACGTCGCACAACACCACGGCGGCTCGGAACTCTGGTAGCAGTTCGTCCAGCGCGGCCTGCAGGTCGGGGTCAAGATTCGCGTCCTGGAAGGCCTGCTCGGGAGAGGGTTCCCGGCCGGCGATGCGGTCGGTCTCCTCCGGCAGCGCCTCCATCCGGATGCGCTGGCGACGCCGCACCATGTCGAGGAAGACGTTGGTGGTGATCCGGTGCAACCAGCCCTCGAACGATCCGGGCTTGAAGTTGTCCAGCGACCGGAACACCCTGATGAACGTCTCCTGGGTGATGTCCTCGGCATCATGGGTGTTGCCGGACAGGCGATACGCCAGGCGGTACACGCGGTCACCGTGGTCCTTGACGATGTCCTCCCAGGGCGGGGGCGTCCAGGGCACCTCGTCGGACGCGCCGCTGTTTCCGGCTGCACCGGGGGCGGGCAGGATGGACAGGGAACTCACCTCACCGGTATCGGAGGCGCAGGTCGACCTCGCTGGTCGGCTGGCGCTTGTGGGTGATTCTTCCGTCACCTCTTGTGAGCATCCTGTGAAGGTGCTCGGGCCGCCCTGTCAATCACCCGGCCGGCTGCGACCGGCTGGCTCGCTGCGGCCGGTGAGGCAGGCTAGCCGCGGCTGGCTGTGTCCGTCGGCGGTGGTGCGGGCGGCGTAGTACCTTCAGGCCCTGCCAGCTACCTTCAGGCCTTGGCAACCATTCCCGTCGGAGGCAATGTGAGCAGCAGTCGGTCGTTCGCCGAATTCTTCATACCCGAGGACGAAGCGGTGCTCACCGCACGGGGTCGGGCGGCGGACCTGGGTTGCGAGCCGATCGGTTCGGGTGCCGGCGCGGCGCTCACGTTCCTGGCTGCGGTGCTGTCGGCCCGCGCCGTGGTGGAGATCGGCACCGGGACGGGCGTCAGCGGGCTGCACCTGCTGGCCGGGATGGCGGCCGACGGGGTACTCACCTCGATCGACATCGAGGCCGAACACCAGCGGGCCGCGAAGGACGCCTTCGCCACCCTCGGAGCCGGTTCCGGCAAGGCGCGGTTGATCAACGGCCGCGGCCTGGAGGTGATGCCGCGACTGACCGACGGAGCGTACGACCTGGTGTTGATCGATGCCGACCGCACCGGCTATCCGCAGTACGTCGCCGAGGCGGTCCGGTTGCTCCGGCTCGGCGGCGTGCTGGTGCTGGCCGGAGCGCTGCACGGCGACAAGGTCGCCGATCCGACCCAGCGCGACCCGGAAACCCTGGCCGTTCGGGAAGCGGGCCGGCTGGTCCGCGACGACGAGACGTTGACCAGTGTGCTGGCCCCGCTCGGCGACGGCCTGCTGGCCGCGGTGAAGCGGTGATGGGCAGCACCGGTCGGTGAGATTGCTGCGCGCCGCGGTGGCCGGTGCGGTCCTGCTGGTGGCACTTCCGATGGCGGTCGCCGGGTGTACCAGCAGTGCCGGCACCGCCGGAGCAGGGGCGAAACCGGTCGGCTCCGTCGTCGGCACGCCATCCTCGCTGGTCTCTGCGCCGGCGCTGCGCACTGCACCGGCCTCGACCCCTGCACCGGCCTCGACCCCTGCACCGCCGACGAGCACCACACCGTGGGCTGCTCCTCCGCGCACCACGTCACCGCGCACGGCGACGTCCACACCGACCGCGTCACCGCGCACCGCGACGTCCACACCGACCGCGTCACCGCGCACCGCGACGTCCACACCGACCGCGTCACCGCGCACCACGACGTCCACACCGACCGCAAACCTGAACGCCGCCGGGCCTGATGACGGCCCGCCCTGCGCGGTCGACCCGCAGTACTCGGACGAGGCGCCCACGGGCCTGCGGCCCGATGTGCTGACTGCCTGGGTGGCGGTCGAGAAGTATGCGAGGGGCCAGGGCGTCGCGTTGTGCCTCAACGACGGAAAGCGCAGCACCGCACAGCAGCTCGCGCTGTACGACGACTACGTCAAGCGGTTCGGCAGGGCGGCCGCGAACGTCTACGTGCTGCCGCCGGCGAAGTCGGCGCACGTCAAGGGGTACGCCGTCGATGTGCAACCGGAGAAGGCCTACCAGTGGCTGCAGGCCACCCGAGGTACCCGCGGCTGGTGCCGGATCTACGACAACGAACCGTGGCACTTCGAGTACTCGCTTCGCTACCAGACCGTCGGATGCCCGGCGCGGCTGCCAAAGCCGGTCCGCTAGCTAGCCGTTCCGTGGAGCAGTCGGTTCGGGTGGTTCAGCGGGTGATGGTGATGCCCTTGCCGACGACGGTGATGCCCGAGGCCGTGACCGTATAGGCGGCGCGATCGGCCTCGAGGTTGATACCGACGGTGGCGCCGTCGGGCACGATGACGTTCTTGTCCAGAATCGCGTTGCGCACCACGGCGTTGCGGCCGATGCGGACGCCCGGCATGATCACCGAACCCTCGACGCTCGCGCCGGCCTCGGCCCGGACGTTCTCCGAGACCACCGACCTGCGCACCGTCGCCCCGGAGATGATCGTGCCGGGGCCGACCATCGAGTCCAGCGCCATTCCGTTCTCGACGAACTTCGCCGGCGGCAGCGTCGGCGGCACCGACAGGATCGGCCAGGACTGGTTGTACAGGTTGAAGATCGGGTGCACCGACACGAGATCCATGTGCGCGTCGTGATAGGCGTCGAGCGTACCGACGTCGCGCCAGTAACCCTTGTCCCGCTCGTCCGCGCCGGGAATCTGGTTGCGGTCGAAGTCGTAGACATTGGCGGTGCCTCGACCGACGAACATCGGAATGATGTTGGCACCCATGTCGTGGATGGAGTTCTCGTCGCCGGCGTCCTCCTTGAGCGCCGCGATCAATGCTTTCGTGGAGAAGACATAGTTGCCCATCGATGCATAGGAAACATTTGGATCGTCCTGCACCGCGGGTGGATCGGCCGGCTTCTCCAGCCAGCTGGTGATCTTGTGCCCGGACTCGTCGGTGTCGATGACGCCGAAGGCACTGGCCTCGTGGCGCGGTACCCGGATGCCGGCCACCGTCGCCTCGGCGCCCGACTCGATGTGGTCGGCGACCATCTGCGAGGGGTCCATCCGGTACACGTGGTCTGCGCCGAAAACGACCAGGTAGTCAGGGTTGTCGTCGTACACGAGGTTGAGCGACTGCAGGATGGCGTCCGCGCTGCCGGTGTACCAGCGGGGGCCGAGCCGCTGCTGTGCCGGGACCGGGGTGACGTAGTTACCCAGCATCTGGCTCATCCGCCAGGTGGTGGTGATGTGCCGGTCGAGCGAGTGGGATTTGTACTGCGTCAGCACGCAGATTCGCAGGTACCCGGCATTCACCAGGTTCGACAGCACGAAATCGATGAGCCGGAAGTTACCGCCGAACGGCACGGCCGGTTTCGCGCGATCGGCGGTCAACGGCCACAGCCGTTTGCCTTCTCCGCCGGCGAGGACGATGCCGAGGACTCTTGGTTTGACGACCATCTTCCGAACCCTAGCGGGCCAGTCCGGGCCTCGCTCAGCGGGTCCGGTGATGGGCCCGTTAGATTACCGAGGTGCATACCGCCATCCTGACCCGAGAATTCCCGCCGGACATCTATGGCGGCGCCGGAGTCCACGTCGACTACCTGGTCCGCGAGTTGCGGAAGCTGATCGAGGTCGACGTGCACGCCTTCGGAGCCGACCGGCCCGGGGCGTCCGGACACCGGCCCGCGGCCGAGGTCGCCGACGCCAATCCCGCACTGGCCACGCTGTCGGTCGACCTGTCGATGACCGCCGCGTGCGGCTCTGCCGAGCTGGTGCATTCGCACACCTGGTACGCCAACATGGCCGGACACTTCGCCAAGCTGCTCTACGGCGTCCCGCACGTGGTCACCGCCCACTCGCTGGAACCGCGCCGCCCGTGGAAGGCCGAGCAGCTGGGCGGCGGTTACCTGTTGTCGAGCTGGGCCGAGAAGACGGCCTACGAGGCAGCCGATGCCGTCGTCGCGGTGTCTGATGGTATGCGTTCCGACATCCTTGACTGCTACCCGTCGCTGGACGCGGCCCGGGTGCATGTCATTCGCAACGGCATCGACACCTGCGTCTACCACGCCACCGACGACCGCTCCGTGCTGACCGACAAGGGGGTCGATCTGCAGGCGCCGATCGCCTCGTTCGTCGGTCGGATCACCCGGCAGAAGGGAGTGGGTCACCTCATCGCGGCCGCTCACCAGTTCGACCCGGAGATCCAGCTGGTGCTCTGCGCCGGTGCGCCGGACACGCCCCAGATCGCCGAGGAAACAGCGACGGCGATCCGCACGCTCCAGGCGGCCCGGCCCGGTGTGTTCTGGTTCGACGGCATGCTGACCCTCGACGAGGTCAAGCAGGTGCTGACGGCTTCGACGGTCTTCTGCTGCCCGTCGGTGTACGAGCCACTGGGCATCGTCAATCTGGAGGCGATGGCATGCGGGGCTCCGGTGGTGGCCAGTGACGTCGGCGGCATTCCCGAGGTGGTCGACGACGGGGTGACCGGGACGCTGGTGCACTACGACGCGGCCGATGCCGCCGGGTTCGAGGCGGCCTTCGCGGCGGCGGTCAACGCCACGGTCGCAGATCGGGCCACAGCGCTGGCCCGCGGCGAAGCAGGGCGGGTCCGCGCCGATTCGCAGTTCTCCTGGACGGCCGTCGCCGAACAGACGGTCGAGCTGTACCAATCGCTGATGCCGTAGGCAGGCAGCAAACCGCCCGGGCCTGCACTGCGGTGGCAGCGCGGACCCGGGCGGAATCGATCAGCTGACGACAGCCTTGAGTGCGTCCCCGAGCGCAGATGCCTCGTCGGCGGAGATCTCCACCACCAACCGGCCGCCACCTTCCAAGGGCACCCGCATCACTATCCCGCGCCCCTCCTTGGTCACTTCGAGGGGACCATCCCCGGTGCGGGGCTTCATGGCCGCCATGTCGACTCCCTCCACACTCCTGCGGGCGCCACTGGCAGCCCGCGTACGCAATTCTCCACAATCGTGGTTCGCTCATTCTCCCCCATCGCGAGTGCTGGTTCGCACCGCATCGCTGCCGTAACGCTGACGAAAGAGACGACGATGACCACCGATCCACTGCTGGTCGAGGACGACGGCGCTGTCCGCACCCTTACTTTCAATCGGCCGGCCGCATCCAACAGCTTCGATCTGGCACTGAAGGACGCGACCCTGCGGGCCCTGCTCGAGGCGGCGGCGGACCCTTCGGTCAGGGCTCTGGTGCTGACCGGAAATGGCCGGGCATTCTGCGCCGGACAGGACCTGAAGGAGCATTTGGCACTGGTGCAGGCCGGCGACCCGCGCCTCGCGACCACCGTTGGCTCCTTCTACAACCCCGCCATCTCGCTGATCACTACCATGGACAAGCCGGTGATCGCTGCGGTGAACGGCGCCGCGGCTGGAGCGGGTGCGGCTTTCGCCTACGCCTGCGATCTGCGGATCGCCGGCTCGTCGGCCTCGTTCTCGATGGCCTTTGCCGGGGTGGCGCTGTCCGCGGACTCCGGCGCCAGCTTCACCCTGCAGCGGTTGATCGGCAGCGGACGCGCCTCCCGGATGATGTTGCTCGGCGAGCGGATGGATGCGGCGGAGGCGCTGCGCATCGGGATGGTCGACGAGGTGGTGGCCGACGACGGACTCGCGGCTCGCGCCGCCGAATTGGCGCGGCGGCTGGCGGCCGGGCCGACCAGGGCGTACGCCGCGATCAAGGCATCGCTCCTGCACGCCGCCACCGCAGACCTGTCGTCCTCACTGGAGTTCGAGGGACACGCGCAGGCCGCACTCTTCCAGGGCGCCGACCACCACGAAGCGATCACCGCGTTCTCCGCGAAGCGCGCGCCGGAGTTCCAAGGTCGCTGAGACCTCCAGTCACGTAGGCTGTTCGGCGTGGGACCAATGGGAGAACTCGGCGCGCTGTTCAATCCCGGCATGCGCCACGAGATCGAGGAACGCCAGTCCAAGGCCAATCGACGGGAAGAAGAAGGTAACGCCCGGGACGGCGATCTGCGTATCGACCTGGCTTCCGGTGTCGCCGTGATCAAGAGTGGTGAGCACGCTGCGGCGCCAGCGGCCGAGGCGGCGTCGGCGAGCGAGGACCGCTCGCCCTCTCCTGTGGCGTCGGACGAGCACGAGGATGGCGATTCTGACGGTGCGCCGTTATCCGATGCTGCGCCGTTTGCTCATGTTGAGCCGTCTTCCGATACTGCACCCACCGCCGATGCCGAGCCGGCTTTCGATGCGCCGCCGTCGCCTGCAGTGCGCGGCGCCGGAACACTGACCGCCGCACAGGCCCGGCGGGTAGCCGCAGCGGCGCGACGTTCTGCCGCCGGCGACCGGCCGCCTCGTCCGGCGACGCCGCGACCAGCCAACACTCAGTTGCCGTCGTCCAAAGCCTCCCGCGCCGCTCGCTGATCGAGCGCCCGCCAACAGGAGGCGATGTGGTCGTCGACCATGCCGATCGCCTGCATCAGCGCATAGGCGGTGGTCGGCCCGATGAACCGGAAACCGCGGCGTTTGAGCTCGACGGCCATCGCGGTCGACTCCGCTGAGCGTGCCGGGACGTCGGCCATGCTCCGCGGGCGCTGGTGGGCGCCAGGTGCGAACGACCAGAGCAGCCGGCTCAATCCGCCGTCCACCTCCAGCGCGACCTTCGCGTTGGAAACGACTGCGTCGATCTTGAGCCGGTTGCGGACGATGCCGGCATCAGCCATCAGCCGGCTGGTGTCGCGCTCGCCGAAGCCGGCGATCGTGGCGATGTCGAAGCCGGCGAACGCGGCGCGGAACGCCGGCCGCTTGCGGAGAATGGTGATCCAGCTGAGTCCGGATTGGAATGCCTCGAGGCTCAGCCGCTCGAACAGCGCGTCATCGCCGTGCAGCGGCTGGCCCCACTCGTCGTCGTGATAGGCGATGTACTCGGCTGCAGAGGTCGCCCAGCCGCAGCGTTCCCGGGCGGTCACGCCGGATCGCTGTTCGCGCAGGCAATCTTCACTGCCGCGGCGACACCGGCAGGGTGCCGTCGAGGATGCCCTTGGCCAAACTGCGCAGCGACTTGGCCAGCCCCCACCTGACCAGCGGTTTCGCGACCGGCCAGCCGAGCCGGCCGAGAATGCCCAGTGGCAGCTCGATCTGCTCCGTCCAGGTGATCCTGGCGCCGTCACCGCGGGGTTCGACGAGGAAGATGCCGACGCCCTTGAAAGCATTGCCGGTGTGGGTGGTTTCCCAACGGTGCGGCGGATCGAAGACGGTGACCTTCATCGTGTCGAGCACGCCGACGCCGCCGATTCCGGTCAGCGCCGCCATCCGCGAGCCGACGCCGGGCACCGGGACTTCACCCTCGAGTGGGAACAGCTTCGTACCGAGCATCCACCGGTCCTGCGACGCCAGGTCGACCATCGCCGAGAACGCCACCTCGACGGTCGCTGCGACGTCGACCGACACCGACACCTCAGCGGTCATCGGTCCACCGCGGGTACCGCTTCGCGCTCGGCCAATCGTCCGCGCACCTGACCGTGCGTCTGCGTCGACGCCTCCGACGGTGCTGGCTGGCCTGCCGGCCACACGTCCTGCTGCGGCGCCCACCATTCCGCAGGGGTGGCCCCTCCGGACGGATCCGTCGCCAGATTGCCGTCCTCCGGCACCGGGTGGTCCGCCACCAGGTGTTCCGGCATCGACTGATCCCGCAGGTGTGCGTTCTCGAGGCGCAAGGCGTCGATCTGTTCGCCCAGACGCTCGAGTGTCCAGTCGACGTCGCTCATCCGGTAGCCGCGCAGCGCCAACGCGAATCGGATCTTCCTGACGTCCTCGGAGTCGATGTCATGATCCGGGAGCTCGGCCGGTGACGTCCGCGGGTCCAGCGGCGCCATCTGTTCCCCGCGGCCGAACACCAGCACCGCGAGGAAGAACACCACCAGGCCGATGACGGCCGCGATGACGAGGTAGAACAGGACTGTGGTCACAACGTCGATCGTGCCACGGAACACCGACAGCCAGGCAAGACCGGGAGGATCAGGCCAATTCCTGCCAGGGCGCAGTGGGCGGTCGGGTGCCTGATGGAGGCGACCATCTCCAGTACGCGGCGCGCCGGACGGACCTGATGGGCACGGAACACGGCGGCACGGCGAGCGCAGCGGCGGCGGTGGCAGCCTGGGAGCCCTCCAGCCGCTCCCGCAGTCCGACGCCCAACGTCTCGGCGACGAAGTCCTTGTTGGACAGCGCCATCAGCACCGGCCACCCGGTCGCAACCAGTTCGTCGGCGCAGCGAAGCAACTCGAGCCCGTGCCAGGTGTTCGTGCTGAAGTCGTGCGTCGGATCGAGAAGGATGCCGGCCGCGGCACGCCGGCTGCCGCCTTGGCTTCCGCCGCCATGGTGGTCTCCTCGATCACCGAGCGGACGACGTCCTGGTAGGCGACCCGGTGCGGGTTTGCGGGAGGAGCGGCGGCAACGGTGTGCGAACATACGATGCCGGCGCCGAAACGGACGGCGACCGCAGTCGTATCCCGGCCGGTGCTGAAGAACGAGTCCGGAGTCCGGTTGAGGATGGCCATCACTGCTGCTCGGCTCGTCCGCAGGGGGCGTCCGCGAAACACCCCCGGCTTCACTGGCTGAGCCTACGGTTGGCCCCGCCGCCACCGTCCGGCTCGGCGGAACAGGCGCGGGTATGCCCGGCCCGGTCATCGGAGCGTCCGGCGGAGCGTCCGCGCGGGGGCGTCACCGGCCGGATCATCGGAGCGACCGGCAGAGCGTGAGCGCGCGGTCGTCACCCGGCCGGCATGCGGCGTCGATCAGCTGGCCCGGTCCGCGGTGGCCTCCGCGATCATCGCCGCCAGGCCGGCAGAGTCGGGTAGGTCCGGCGGAGCGAACGTCTCCTCGGCCTGGACGTACACGAAGACAGCCCGCACCATCGCCAAAGGCAGGCCGAACATCTCCGCCACAGCCAAGCGGTAGACGGCGAGTTGGACGGTGACCGCCCGCCGACGGTCACGGGCGGGCAGCTGCCCCGTCTTCCAATCCACCACGGTGCAGCCGCCGTCGTCGTCGCGGAAGACGGCGTCGACCCGGCCCCGGACGGGTTGGCCGCCGATGGTCATGGCGAAGGGCAGTTCGATCTCGAACGGCACCCTGCCTGCCCAGGTCGACCGGAGGAACTTGACCTTCAACTCCTCGAGCTCGGGCTCGGCCATGCCGGAGTCGTTGGCGCCCGGAAGGTCGGCGACCTCCAGCAACGCCGATGCGGTGAAGAAGCGTTCCAGCCAGGCGTGAAAGGCCGTCCCGCGCCTGGCCAGCGGGGTCGGCGCCTGCGGCACCGGCCGCCGGATCCGGCGGGCCAACCTGGCCGGATCGTCGGCCAGTTCGGTCAGTGCGGTCGCGGACATGTTCGGCGGTAGATCGACCTCCAGAGCCCGGCGGCGCATCGAACGGCGCTCGGCCAGCAGCGCCGCCACATCTCGCGACCAGCCATGCGGGTCGGTCGGTTCGATGTTGTCCCCGGTCCCTTCGTGGACTTCGGCCGCACCGCGGGCGACGGCCCGGGCGGCGATCGCCTGCTCGACCAGCGCGGCTCCCCGCTCGACCGCGAGGCGACGGTCCCCCAGCGGATCCACCGGCCACTGCACGCGGCGCGGCTCGGCCGTCAGTGGGTTGGCCTCGCCGTCGAGGGGCGCCGGCGCCCACTCGTCCGCCCTGCACCAGCCCGCTGCGGCATCCTGGATCTCCATCAGGAACTGGCTGGGACCGTGCGGCTTGCTACCGGTGCGCCCCCAGTGATGACCGGAGAGCAGCAGGGTGTGTTCTGCTCTGGTCACGGCGACGTACAGCAGACGGCGCTCCTCCACCGCCTGCGCGGCTTTCAGGTCGGCCGTGTGTGCGGCGAGAGCAGCGACCATGTCCTTCTGGTCCCCCCCGGCCGGTAGCCGAAGCTGGGGGAGATCGTCCCGGTCGCCGCGCACGCCCGGCGGGAGCTGCGCGGCGTCGCCCAACCAGGTGCTGCTCCGGGTACCTGGGAACACAGTCTCGGACAGGTGCGGCACCGCGACCAGCTGCCACTCCAAACCCTTTGCGGCGTGCACGGTCAGGATCTGCACCCGTCCGGCAGCTGCAATCACCTCGCCGGGAGCGAGCCCGTCCTCCCGTTCCGCCGCCGTCAGCAGGTAGTCGACCAGCTCGACCGGCCCGCCGCCGCTGGCCGCGAACTCGGACACCACATCGGCGAATGCGTCCAGCTGGGCGCGGCCGGCCGGCGATGCGATCCGCACTTCGATGTCCAGGCCGGTGGCACGTTCGAGCTCTGCCAACAGGTCGGGCAGCGGCAGGGTCAGCCGGCTGCGGAGACGAGTCAGTTCTGCGGCCAGCCGCTCGAGCCGGCGGAACCCATCGGCGGAGTAATGATGCGCGGGACCGGGATCGGAGATGGCATCGACCAGCGAGGCGGCGCCGACGTCCTCACCGGATCGGGCACCGGCCAGCGCCTGCTGGACGGCCGCGCGCCCGGTGACCGGCTCGCCGTCGCCTGCGTTGGTGCGCGGGGTCAGGGCTGCGGACCGGGCGGAGAGTGCGGCGAGATCGGCCATCCCCAGCTGCCACCGGGCACCGGTCAGCAGCCTCAGCGCCGCCGTCCCGGCGGTGGGGTCCACGAGTACCCGCAGCAGGGCCAGCAGGTCCGCTACCTCGGGCTCGCTCAGCAGCCCGCCCAGGCCGACCACCTCGACCGGGAGCCCGACGGCGCGCAGTGCAGCGGCCATCGGCTCCATGTCCCGCCGTCGACGCAACAGCACCGCGGTGGTCGGCGGCGCGGCGGCGTCCGGGTCCGCGGCAGCCCAGCGGTCGGCAATCTGCCGCGCAACCCAGGTCTCCTCGTCGATGGCCGTCCGGAACAGCCCGAAGCGGACCTCGCCGGTACCTGCCCCGGGGCGGGGACGGAGCCGGCGGACCGCGACCGGCTCCTCGCGGGCCTCTTCGGACAGCTTGTTGGCGATGTCGAGCACCGATGAGCCGTTCCGGAAGCTGACCGACAGCGTCAGGGTCGCCGCCGGGCCGCCGTCGGCGGCCGGGAAGTCCGTTGGGAACCTGGGCAGGTTGGATGCCGAGGCACCTCGCCAGGAGTAGATGGACTGGACGGGATCGCCGACCGCGGTGACCGGGTGGCCGGAGGGCCGGGAAGACCCGAAAGACCCGGAAGAACTTTCGGCGAAGACTTCTCGCAGAATGACCCGCTGGGCGTGCCCGGTGTCCTGGTACTCGTCGAGCAGCACCACCCGGTGACGCCCGCGCAGGGCGGCACCGATGTGCGGGTGGGTGGCGACGAGCGCGGCCGCCAGCTGCATCTGGTCCGCGAAGTCGACGACACCGGCCGCCCGCTTGGCTTCGGTGAACGCATCCACCAGCGGCAGGATCCAGGCCCGGTCCTGCAGTCGCTTCAACGGCCCGGCCAGTCCACTGTGGATGGCGCCCCGCTGCCCCGGCGACGGTGGCGCCGAGCGCAGCTCGGCCAGGACCGACTCGATCTCAGCGGCCAGCGCCCCGGCATCGGTGAGGTGGTCGGCCAGGCTTCCGGCCATGTCCAACAGCCGCTCGGTGACCTGGTCGGGCCCGAGGTCGGTGTCCAGGTCGCCGTCCCAACGGCCGACGACCCGGCGGGCAAGCTGCCACGACCCGGTGGCGCTGAGCACCTTCGACGTGGGCTCGATACCGGCCAGTGGCCCGAACTCGCTGATCAACCGACCACCGAAGGCGTGATAGGTCGACACCTCGGCGTCGCCCCCGAGCACCGAGTCGCGGCCGATCAGACCTGATGCGGCCAGCGCGCGCAGCCGGCGGCGAATGCGGGCGGCCAATCCGGTGGCGGCCTTGCGGGTGAAGGTCAGGCCGAGGATCTGCTCGGGGCGGACCAGGGAGTTGGCGACAAGGAACAGTACCCGGGCAGCCATCGTCTCGGTCTTGCCGCTGCCAGCACCGGCGACGACCAGTGCGGGCGTGAGGGGAGCCTCGATGACCGCGGTCTGCTCGTCCGTCGGAGCCGGCAGCTGCAGCACCTCGGACAGAGCGGCGGCGGAAATCATCTGGTCACCTGGCGTCCCTCGTTCTGCAGCGGGCAGCTGTCACGCACCGGACAGCGCTCACACCGGGCGTTCTCGGTTGCCCATGCGGTAGCCGAGGCCAGATGCGCGGCGGCCGACCGGATGGACCCGAGCCACTCGACAGTGGCCGACGGCGACTGCTGATCCTGGCGCAGCACCTTCGGTTTGCCGCTGCGCAGATAGACCAGTTCGGCGCCGCCGGCGACCTGCGCATGGTGACCACGGGTCGAACTATCGGTGGGAACGGCGGCTGCTTCGTCGAACGCGCCCAGACAGACAGCGGTCTGGTACGCGGCGAGCTGCGCGTTGGACTGTGCCTGGGCGGCGCTGGGGACCGACGCGCCCGTCTTGAAGTCGGTGACGACGAGGGTTCCGTCCGGGTTCCTCGACAACCAATCAACCCGCCCGACCAGTCGCACCTCGGCCGGCTCGTCGAGGGTTTCGTCAGCCGGGAGCAGCAGATCCATCTCCAGTTCCGAGCCCACCACCGTGCGCGGCGGAAGGTCGTCGCGGACCCAGCTCTGAGCCGCGGAGAGCATCGACAGCAGACCGCGCCGCGTGCGAGCCAGCTGCCACGGCGGAAGGTGGTGCTGACCGGACAGGAACGTCTCGATCTCACTGCGCAGATCGCTCTCCGCCACGCCCTGGGCCAGTCCATGAGCCATCGCGTGCACCACGATGCCTTCGAGCTGCGCCTGACCCGGTTCGGTCCGCCCACCGCGACGTTCCAGCACCGCCCGCAGCGCGCAGGTGTTGAGCGACTCGACCAGCGACGGCGATACCCGGATCTGCGCACCGGGAGCGATCGGCGGCGCATCCGTCGACCGCTGCGCCAGGCCGTACCAGTCCCGCGGCCGGGCGCCAGGCACGCCGTCGGCGGCCAGCACGGCCAGCTGCCGAGCGGCACTCGCGGCGTCGTCCGAAGGGGTCGCCGGATCGGTGACGGCGCTGCGCAGATCGGCCAGCAGATCGGTCAGGTGCAGGCCGCGCCGATCCGCCGAACGACCGGCAGAGTTGACTTCATCCTGCTCGATCGGCAGATCGTCCGCGGCCCCGGCCAGCTCGAGCAGGAAACGCGACGGCACCAGATCCTGATTGCCCACAGCGGTGCAGACGAGCGTGCGCCGAGCTCGGGTACAGGCCACGTAGAACAGCCGCCGCTCCTCCGCGAGCAGGCCACCGGACGGGCCACGTGCGGGCAGGCCGGCGGCCAGATCCAGCAGCTCGGACCCGGCCAGCAACGCTCCGCGGGCTCGGAGGTCGGGCCAGGTGCCCTCCTGGACGCCGACCACGGCGACCAGATCCCACTCCAGACCTTTGGCCGCGTGTGCCGACAGCACGGCCACTGCGTCGCCGACGTGCCGCGCATCCTGCGAACCGGGCAACTGGTGCCCACGAACCTGGTCCAGGAAGGCGCGTACGCCGGCCAGCGGGACCCGTTGCGCAAGGTCCGCGGCCATGGAGAACAGGCCGAGCACGGCGTCGAGCGCGCGGTCGGCCCGTTGACCGCCTGATCCGCCCCGCTCCACAGCAGAGACCAATGCGGACTCCAACCCGGCCGCCTGCCACAGTTGCCACAGCACCTGTTCGGCCACCGGATTGGCGGCCTCCGTCCGGGCGATGTCCAGCAGGCCCCGAACTCGTAGCAACGGCGCCAGCAGGTCCGGGTTCACCGAGGCCGGCGGCGGCGCACCGCTGAGTACGGCCGCGAGCAGGTCCGCACTCGTGCCCTCTTCAGGACGGGACGCCCGCAGTGACCGCCGCACCCGCCGCAGCGCCAGGGCGTCCATCTCGCCGATGGGTGAGGCCATCAGATCAAGCGCCGCCTGCCCGGTCAGGGCCGACGGGTCCACGCCGCACTCGAGCACGGCGAGCAGGGCGGCGACCAACGGCTCGGCGGACAGCGCCTCGTTGCCACCGCCGAACAGCACCGGAACCCCGGCGACAGCGCAGGCGCGGGCGAGGACGGCCGGCCCGGCCGCCGGTGACCGCAGCAGAACGGCCATCGACTTCCACGGGGTGCCATCGAGCAGGTGCGCTCGGCGGAGCGTGTCTGCGACGGCAGCGGCCTCGCGAGCCGCCGACGAGAACACCCTCACCTCCACCGCACCGTCGACGATGTTTCCGTCCACCGGTCGCAGCTCGCGATGACCGGTCGGTCCCGGCAGCGCAGCGGCCAGCCGCCTGGTGGCCGCGAGCACGGTCGGCGGCAGTCGCCGCGATGCAGTGAGCGCGACGGTGGCCCCCACCTCGACGTCGCGGAGGGCGGTCGGCTCCGCCCCACGGAATGCGTAGATCGACTGGTCCGGATCACCGAAGACCACCAACTCGTCGGCGCCGGCCGCCAGCACGGACACCAGCCGGGCCTGGGCCGGGTCGACGTCCTGGTACTCGTCGACGAAGATCCGTCGGACCCGGCGCTGCTCGGCGGCTAGCAGATCGTCGCGCCGCAGCGCGCCCAGGGCTGCTGCGGTCAGCTCGGCCTGGTCGAGCGCGACGCCGAACCCGCTCACCCCCTGACGCAGGTCGCTCACCTGCTGGTACTCCCGAGCAAAAGCACCGGCCGCCACCCACTCCGGGCGCTTGTGTCGGCGGCCGAGCTCGAGGATGCGCTGCGGCGCGATGCCCTGACCGGCGGCCCGCAGCAGGATCTCGCGCAGCTCCGCCGCGAACGTCGGCGACCCGAGTGCCTGGCCGAGGTAGGCCGGCCAGCCGCCGCCGGCTTCGCTCCGGTGCCCGGCGAGCAGCTCGCGCACCATCTGGTCGGACTCATCGGCGGCGAGCAACCTGGGTGTCGGCTCACCCGCTCCCCTGGCCTGGGTACGGAGCACCGAGTACGCGTAGGAGTGCAGGGTGCGGACCATCGACTCGCGGGTGGTCAGACCGAGGCGCCGGGCGATACGACCGGACAGCTCGCCTGCCGCGCGACGGGAGAACGTCAGGACCAGGATCTGTTCGGCGGGTATGCCGCGCACCTGGACGCGCTCGGCGACCGCTTCGACCAGGGTGGTCGTCTTACCGGTTCCCGGACCGGCCAGCACCTTCAACCGGGCCGCGGTGTTCCCGGTCACCCATCGCTGCTCGTCGGTCGGGTTGGCGGGCGCCGAGAGCGGCGCCACCGGTCGCAACCGGTAGCTGATCGTGGGTGAGGACGGCATGCAGCAAGTGCATCACGGGGCACCGACAGTCCTGTCGATCCCACGCGGCGGGTCAGCCAGACGTGCTGCAGGATCGCGGGATGGACATGGAACTTGCCGGCCGCATCCTCGATCAGGTGGCGGCGGTACCGGCGGGTTCGGTCGCCACCTACGGCGACATCGCTGCCCGGGCCGGGTCGCGATCGCCGCGGCTGGCCGGGCGGGTGCTGGCCGAGATGGCTGACGAGACGACGCCGTGGCACCGCATCGTCCGGGCGGACGGAACACCCGCGGCGCATCTGCGTTCGGAACAGACGGCCAGGTTGATCGACGAGGGAGTCGTGATGACCGGGGGTCGTATCGACCTGTCGCGGTTCCGGTGGAGACCCTGACTGTGCCGACTTTGTTCATTCACCCGTTCGCTGTCCACATCTGAAAAACGTGGCTGGACGGACGGACCGCGACAGAATCATCGTTGCCGCCATGACTTCGACCGACGACTGCACCACTGTCCGTCTCAGCGGCCACGACGGCCTGCTCACGGCGATTCCCGCCATGCTCGGTTTCCACCCGGAGGAGAGCCTGGTGATGGTTTGCGTGGCCGGACCGCGGCAGCGGGTGGGACCGGTGATCCGGGTCGACCTACACCTCACCGGGCACCGATCCGGGAACGAGCCCGTCGGCGCCGACGACCTGCGTCTGTACGCCCAGCAGTACGCGGACCAGGTGGCCCTGGTCTGCTATTCCTCGGCGCCGGGGCGTCCCCTGCTGCTGACCCGGGTGGAGTCGGCCCTGCGCGCCGACGGTGTCGACATCCTTGACGTGGTGCTGGTCCGGGGGCGCCACGCCTACCCGGCGGGCCCGGACGGGACTCACTCGCAGCGCTTGGCACTGCCCGGTCCGGACCATCCTCAGGTACAGCTGATGACTGCCGCATCGGCGCTGCAGGGCCGCGCGATACTGCCCGACCGGGAAGCCCTGCGGACCTCGGTGGCCGGGCCGTCCGGTGCGTCGACCCGCGAGGCCCTCGCCGCCATGCACCGGGCCGCGGACCAGGTCATCGGCGTGTTGGGGGTGACCGGTCCGCTGGACCGGCCGGCGCTGCGTCGGCTTCGCGACACCACGGTCGGCGAGGCCCTGGAGCACGCCGGCGCTACCGGCACCGTGCCGGCGGGCACCGCGGCGGTACTGGCCCTGCTGGTCAGCGATGCCCGGACCAGGGACCACCTGGTGGCGCGGGCGGTCCGCGAGGTGGACAGTCCGTGGCTTGCCATGTTGGTCGCGGTGGCCAGGTGCACTCCGGACGTGGATGCAGCACAGATCTGCGCCGTACTGGCGTTGACCGCCTACGCCCGCGGCGACGGTGCACTCGCGCAGGTGGCCATCGACCGATGCCTCGAGACGGAGCCGCAGCACCGGCTGGCGCACCTGATGGTGGAGGCGATAGCGGCAGGGATGCCGCCGGCGGCGATGCTGACGTTGACGGCACACCTGCTCAACCCAGATATGGACTGATGATCTCCGCTGCGGACAGCATCTCGACCAGCGAGGAAGGCGTACTGCGAGGATGGATCAGGCTGACTGCGAGGCGGAACAGCAACGCGCGCAACAGCATCTGCGGCCAGTCGGGCAGGTGGGCCCACTCCTGGAGCAGGTCCGTCGGGGCACCACCCCAGCTCATCGCGTCGATCGCGATGACAGCCGCCGCCCAGGCGGCCGGGCGCCAGTACGGGGTGATGTCGATGACGGCCGGCGGGGCAGTCCCGGCGAACAGCACGTTGCCGAACATGTCGCCGTGCACGACCTGATCGGGCAGCTCCACGCTGGTGCGGGACGCCGAGAGGTCGGCGAACAACCGTGCTCCATGCCCGTCGGGCAGATCCCATCGGCGGCTCACCTGCTCGCCCCAGGCCAACCGGTCGGCCCAGCTGTACAGGTCGTCCCGGTCGCGGAGATACCGCGGCTGCGCAACTCCGGCCAGCGACTGGTGCAGGGTCAGCGAGGTCTCGATGATCTCGCCGTAGCGGGGCTCCACCCGTCCGGAGACGAAACGCTGGGCGCACCAACCGGCGACCACCCAGCGGCCGTCGGAGGAGCGGACCGGCCGCGCCACCCGGACACCGGACACCCGCAGCTGCTCGAAGGTCGCCGCCACCCAGGACGCCTCCGCCGTGCTGTCCACCGGCTTGAGCACCATGTCGGCACAGCGGAATGCCAGACCCCGGCCCCCCGGCAGCTGCTCGGGAACCGCGGAACCGGCACCGAACGCCGCCAGGACGTGGGCAGGAGGCTGCGAGGACACGAGCACGAACGGTACAGGTCGCGACAGCCGTCAGTAGCTGGGCAGGCTGGGATCCACCTGCTTGATCCAGCCCAGCACGCCACCGCCGACATGGACGGCGTCGGCGAAACCGGCCTTGTGCAGCACGGCGAGCGCCTCGGCCGACCGTGCGCCGGACTTGCAGTGCAGGATGACGGGCTTGTCCTGCGGTATGAGGGAGAGCGCCTCGCCGGACAGGATGTCGCCCTTGGGAATCAACACGGATCCGGGGATCGAAACGATCTCGTACTCGTTCTGCTCGCGGACGTCGATCAATACGAAATCCTCGCCGGCGTCCATCTTCTGCTTCAGCTGCGTCGCCGAAATGGTGTGGGACGCGGCCGCCTCGGCTGCTTCGTCGGACACCGATCCGCAGAACGCCTCGTAGTCGATCAGTTCGGTGATCGGCTCGGCGGCCGGATCGCGGCGGACCTTCACCGTGCGGTAGGTCATCTCCAGCGCGTCGTAGACCATGAGCCGGCCGAGCAACGTCTCGCCGATGCCGGTGATGAGTTTGATCGCCTCGGTCACCATGATCGAGCCGATCGATGCGCACAGCACGCCCAGCACGCCACCCTCGGCGCAGGAGGGCACCATCCCGGGAGGTGGCGGTTCCGGGTACAGATCACGGTAGTTCGGGCCGTATTCGGCCCAGAACAAGCTGACCTGGCCCTCGAAACGGAAGATCGAACCCCACACGTAGGGCTTGCCCAACAACACGCAGGCGTCGTTGACCAGGTAGCGGGTGGCGAAGTTGTCGGTACCGTCCACGATCAGGTCGTAGGGCGCGAAGATCTCCAGCGCATTGCCGGACTCCAGGCGATCGGTGTGCAGATTGACCGTGACGTACGGGTTGATCTCGGCGACCGATTGGGCGGCGGACACGGCTTTGGACTTTCCGACATCGGACTGCCCGTGGATCACCTGGCGCTGCAGGTTCGACTCGTCGACGATGTCGAAATCAAGTATGCCCAGCGTGCCTACGCCGGCCGCCGCAAGGTACAGCAGGGCGGGCGAGCCCAGACCGCCTGCGCCGACCACCAGCACCTTGGCGTTCTTCAGCCGCTTCTGGCCGATCATCCCGACGTCGGGAATGATCAGATGCCGGGAATACCGCTCGACCTCGGCCTTGGTCAGCGACTCCGCCGGCTCCACCAGAGGGGGTAGGGAACTCACGTTTGCTCCTTGCGAAAAATCTGCTCGACGCGCGATGCGGAAGTGCACCGGTGCGTGCTACAGCCAACCACCGCGCCGGTTCGAATCTTCCCGGGCTGGGCGACCGGTCGATCAGCCGCCGGCCGGGGTGATGGTGGAAACCGACGGATACGGATAGGGGTTGAACTTGCACACCTTGCCGTCCATCGGGATGAGCTGCGGATTCAACGGGGCCAGGTCGTTGTCGGCGGTGGACCAGGACTGCTGCATCATGACCGGCGCCGGACCGCCGCTGACGGGGCACGGCCGGTGGACGAAGCCCAGCGCGTGCCCGACCTCGTGGTTCACCGCGTAGACCCGGTACGCGGCCCGGTCGCCGTTGAAGGAGACGGCTCCGCGGGCCCAGCGCGCGTCGTTGATCGCCACTCGCTTGACGCCGCGGGCGTAACACGACGCCTCGTAGTGGATCTCCCAGCCGCAGAGGTTGTTGTTCCGGACGGTCAACTGGCTGGTCAGCGAGATACGGAACGACGGGGTACCGGTGTCGACCCGTTGCAGCTGGAACTGACCCGAACCGATCCACGACCGAGGGTCGGCCAGCGCGGCATCGACGACGGCGGCGAAGTCCTGATCTGCTGCGGCACTTCCGATGCCGTCCTCGACCTCGATCGAGAAGGTGTACTTGGTCCCACCGGATCCCATGACCGGCGAGGTACCTGCGACCAGGTGCCAGGTGCCTTTGCCCTGTGCGACGAAGCTGTCGCCCGCGGGCAGGGCGGCGGCGGCCACGCCCGGCGCACCGACGGTCAAGGCGGCCGGCGGACCGGCGGTGGCTGTCGTCGCCGGCGTCGGACTGACGGGCGAGGTTGACCGGGAAGCCGACGTGGACCCGGACGTGGACGTCTGGGCTGGGCTGGGCGTGGTGGACCGCGCGGCCGCTGCCGCCGCCGGCGTGACCGGCGCTGTCGGCTTCGTGACCGGCGCCGGCGGCGCGGTGCTCCCGGCGGTCGTCGGGCCGACCGACGGAACGCCCGCGACGACGGGTGGAGCCGACTCCGCGGCCGTGGGCGTCGGATTGCGGCCGACCTGGAGCACGACCAGGACCGTCAACGCGATGAGAATCGGAATGGCGTAGGCACGCCAGCCGTGGCGGTGGAAGAACCACCCGATCGCGCTGCGCCGGCGTTCCGGCGGTGCCGACCGGGCATGTAGGGGCCGATTGCGCTGCCGCTCGACCGGGCCCGTGCCGGCTCGGCGAGGGCCGGGTTCGGCCCCGAGCTGGGCATCGGACCAGAGAGACGAGCGTCCGAGCGATCCCGCACGTCTGGAGCCCGGGGCGCGGGACCTGTCGCCGGCACCGTCGCGAGGAGTGCTGCCGGGGCGCGTCACGAGTTCGAGGTTGCCACAGGACCGAGGGGACCACTGGGCGGCGCGCCCGAGCTCGCCCAGAGTTGGGCTACAGCACGGGCTGTCGGCAGTGGAGCCTCCATCTGTGCGGTGTGACCCACTCCACGCAGCACCAGTAGCGCGGACCGATCGAAGGCAGCCGCGGTCCGCTGCGCCAACCGCACGTCGACCAGCCGGTCACGGGTTCCCCAGATGACCAACGTCGGTACGTGCACCGCAGCGGCGTCCGTCCAGAACGATCCGGCGCGCCGGAAGTAGGACTTCAACAAGGCCCGCAGGGCGCCGATCGTCGACCGGTGACCCCAGGGCAGCTGTTCCCGCCACTCCAGCTCCGCCGCTGCCACGTTGTAGTCGGCGTCGGTCAACAGCGCCGGGTCGCCGTAGCAGAGTGCCCCCATGCCGCGGGCCCGCGCGCCGGACCCGATAGAACCGAGCCGGCGCAGCGCCAGAGTGGTGGTGCCCGGCAGCAGCAGCAACACCAGGACCGGATCCGCGCCCCGATCTCTGGTCAGCCGCAGATCCGGTACCGCCGGCGAGATCAACGTCAGCGTGGCGACGACTTCGGGATGCCGGGCGGCCAAAGCGGTGGCGATGACGCCGCCCATCGAGTTGGCCACCAGGTGTACCGGTCCCGGCGATCGACGGTGGATCAGCACCGCCAGCAGGTCGGCGTCGCGGATCAGCGAATAACGCCCGTCCGGCGGAGGATCGGACCGGCCATGGCCGGGCAGGTCCACCAGATAACCCGTGCTGCGGGCGGACAGGGCACCGGCCAGCGACGTCCAGTTGGCCGACGACCCGGCGAGCCCGTGGATGTACCAGGCGTCGGGTGACCCGGAGTCGGCGTCGCTTCGACGCGGGGTCCGGCGCAGGTAGACACCGCGGCCGTCGACCAACTCGGTCCAGCCAGGCGGCGGTTCCTCGGACACGCCGGGAATCGCATCGCCCAACTGCGCGAGCACTGCGGTCGACAGGGCGTCCAGATCGTCGCGCACCGCCGGTCCGTCGGTCGGCCACGCAGAGGTCATGACTCAGCATTCTCCCCGTTGTCCACATGCCTTCTCGCCATCCACATTCGATCGGCGTCGCTGGCGACGGTTCCGGGGTCTCGCGACGATAGGTGTCCGCTGATCAGGAGGACACGTGAGCCCAGGGCATGACCTGCAGGTCGACACCGGATGCATCCGGCAGTCGGCCACCACGCTGGAGGAATACGGGCGGGTGCTCCGCGCCGCCGGGCCGGGCGCCGGACCGGGGGTGGCCGTCGGCGCCTTCGGCAATGATGCCGACGCCGTCACAGTGGCCCGACTGGTCGCGCTGCGCTGCGTCCAGGCCCAGCAGGCCACCGACCAGCTCGCGGCCGTCGCGGTCGGTCTGGCTCAGCAGTTGACGCTCTGCGCAGACACCTTCGATCGCGTGGAGACCAGTATTCGGTGGCCGCGGTGACCGGAGCGCTGACCGCATCGATGTCGCTGCATCTGCCGGGCCTGCCGGATCCGGCAGTTCCCGCCGCCCGGCTGGCCGAGATCGATGCCAACGCGCTGCACCGGGCCGGGAGCTGGCTCTCCGATTTTGCGATGGCCGTCGGAGGGGCCACCGCCGGCGGCGCCGATGCCGTCACCCAGATCTCGCGCGGTTGGTCCACTCCCGCGCCGGCCCTGAGCATTTCTCGACTGCTGTGGTGCGCCGAGCAGATGGCCGGCCTGCTGCATGCCCACAGCGTTGCCCTCGAGGCCGCAGCGGTAGTGGTTCGGGACCAGCAGATCAACGCGAAGAACGATGCTGTGCTCGCCATCGCCGAGATCAACGCCCTTCGCTCCACCAGCTGGACGGACGCCGTCGGGGCGCTGCTGGGCGCACCATCGCTCTCCGACGACATCCGGGTGATCGCGGTGGTGCGTCGACTCAGCGATTCGTTGTACGCCCGTCTCCACGCCGTGGACGTGGCGATAGCTGCTCTCACGCCCCAGCTTTCCGGTGACCCGACAGCGGGTCCGGACGGGCTGCGCGCCGGGTCGGGCGGCCTGCTGCCACCCGATCCCATCAACAACCCGGCGCAACGGACCGACGCCAACAACCGGGCAGCATTGGCAGCCGACCTCAATTCCGGGAATCCGGACCGCATCCGGTTCGCCATCTCCATCGTGCAGTCGCTCCAGCAGGCAGCGACGCGCGGCGGCACAGCGCAGTTGGTCGTCTACGACGCCACCGCCTTCGACGGTCAGGGACGGGCCGCGATCGCCATCGGCGATCTGACCACCGCCACCAATATCGCAGTCGTCATTCCGGGTATCACCAACTCGCCGTCGGCCATGTCCGGCGGAGTCGACCTGGCGGCAGACCTGC